>JAJTHX010000002.1 GCA_021300125.1 Betaproteobacteria bacterium
AAGATACAACTCGACTATGCGCGCATCACTGCGCCGATCAGCGGCCGTACCGGCCAGCTTTCAGTCAAGCCGGGCAACCTCGTTGGCGCTTCAAGCGGGGGTGCGCCGCTGGTGACCATCAACAGCACCGATCCGGTTCTGGTAGGTTTCAGCATTCCCGAGCGCCAGCTTGAGGACATTCGCCGCTTCCAGAACGAGAAGGACATGCGCATCGAAATCCTGCCCGACCGTTCCGGGCCGCCGGTGGCTACGGGCAAGCTCATTTTCGTGGACAACACGGTGACGCCGCAGACCGGCACCGTGCTGCTGAAAACACGGGTCGACAATGCCAAGGAGGCAATCTGGCCGGGCCAGTTCGTCAATGTGCGCGTGGTGCTGACGGTAGAGCCCGAGGCCGTGGTTGTGCCCGAGGTTGCGGTGCAGCCGGGACAGAACGGTCCATTCGTGTATCTGATCGGTGCCGAGGAGAAAGTTGAAATCCGTCCGGTCAGGGTTGCGCGCCAAATCGGCGGCGAGGTGGTCATTGCTTCCGGTGTGAGTGCCGGAGACCGCGTCATCACCGAAATCCCGCAGGCCCTGCGGCCGGGTGCCACGGTGAAGGTGGCCGATCCGGCGGCTGATGGCGAAAAGAAGGGCAAGGGCAAGGGCGGCAAGAAGGGCGAAGGCAAGAAAGGCGAGAGCAAGGAAGGCGGGGGCAAGCCTGCCGATGCCAAGGGCGATGCGGCAAAGCCGGCGCCCTGATGCCCGGTTGCCGCGCTGGAGTGCAGTGTTGCGGGTGCAGGCAACTGCGATCCGGCGAATCGATTTGCAGGGAACCGGGATGCTGAGAACCGAGCTACAGGTAACCGAGCTACAGGGAAGCGCGCCATGAACGTATCGAAGATTTTCATCGTCAGGCCCGTGGCCACCACCGTGCTGGTGGCCGCGATCATCATTTTCGGGATGATCGCTTTCCGCGCGCTGCCCGTGAACGAGTTGCCGAACGTCGATTTTCCGACCATTTCGGTGACAGCCGATCTGCCGGGCGCCAATCCGGACGTGATGGCGACAACGGTGGCGACGCCACTGGAGCGGCAGTTCAGCCAGGTCGCCGGCATCGATTCGATGAGTTCGGTGAGCAGCAACGGCCGCACCCGCATCACCCTGCAGTTCAGTCTCGACCGCGACATCGATGCTGCCGCCCAGGATGTGCAGACGGCGATCTCGCAGGCGCTGCGCCGGCTGCCCGAGGGCATGGACCCGCCGACGCTGCGCAAGGTCAACCCTGCCGATTCTCCGATCATGATCCTCGGACTTACGGCGCCGACCCTGCCCTTGCCGGCGCTCGACGAGTTTGCGGACACGAACATCGCCCAGCGCTTTTCCATGGTCAACGGCGTCGCCCAGGTGCAGGTGTTCGGTTCCCAGCGCTACGCGGTGCGGGTGCTGCTCGATCCGGAGGCGCTCTCGAAGCGCGGTCTGGGGCTGGAGCGCGTGGTCGGCGCCATCCAGAACGCCAACAGCAACCTGCCTTCCGGCGTCCTGCAGGGGGCTGCGCGCGATTTCACGGTGAAGTCCTCTGGAAAACTGCAGCGCGCCGAGAATTTCAACCACCTCATCGTTGCCTACAAGGATGGCATGCCGGTGCGGCTTTCCGACGTGGGGCAGGCCGTGGACGGCATCGAGAATGCCAAGATCAAGAGTTGGCTGAACAGCGAACGGGCAATCGTGCTCGCCGTGTATCGGCAACCGGGCGCCAATACCGTCGAGGTGGCCACCAAGCTGCGCACCCTGTTCCCCGAGATCGAGGCAAACGCGCCGCCCGGCGTACGCATCCACGTCATCAACGACCGCTCCGAGTTCATCCAGGCCTCGATCCACGAGGTCGAGTTCCACCTGCTGCTTTCGGTCGCACTGGTCGTGCTGACCATCCTGCTGTTCCTGCGCAATGCGCGCTCGACCCTGATCACCGCGCTGATCCTGCCGACCTCGATCGTGGCCACCTTCGGGGCGATGTACATACTCGATTACAGCCTCAACAACCTGTCTTTGATGGCGATCATCCTGGCGGTGGGCTTTGTCGTGGACGATGCGATCGTGGTACTCGAAAACATCACCCGCCACATGGAGATGGGCAAGGACCGGATGACCGCCGCGCTGGAAGGAGCGCAGGAGATCGGGTTCACCGTGCTGTCGATGACGGTGTCGCTCGCCGCGGTGTTCATACCCATCCTGTTCATGGAAGGCATGCTCGGCCGGCTGTTCCGGGAGTTCGCGGTGACGGTGGGTGTGGCGGTGCTGGTGTCCGGCGTGGTGTCGCTGTCGATGACGCCGATGATGTGCAGCCTCATGCTGACTCCACACCAGCAACATGGCCGTTTTTACCTCTGGTTCGAACGGGCTTTTGACTGGGCGCGGGATACCTACGGTTCCACCTTGCGCTGGACCATGCAGCGCCGCGGGTTGATGCTGTTCGTTTCCGCCGTGTTCCTGGTCTTGACCGCCTGGATCTATCAGGCTGTGCCGCAGGGTTTCATCCCGCGCCAGGACACCGGCGTGTTCTTCGGCAATACCCGGGCGCCGGAAGGCATTCCGTTTGCGGAGCTTGAAAAGCGCCAGGCCCTGGTATCGGCCATCATCGAGAAAAACCCCAATGTCGAACTGGTGCAGTCGACGGCAGGCCAGGGTACAGGCGGCGTGGTCGGCAGCAACATCGGCCGAATCATCGTGCGGCTGAAACCGAAATCCGAGCGCAAGGCCAGTGCCGACGAGGTGATCCAGGAGTTGCGCCGCTCTTTTGCCGGTGGAGCGCAGGGCTTGCGCGTGTTCATGAACAATCCGCCGTCCATCCGCATCGGCGGCCTCATCAGCACCAGTGATTACCAGCTGGTGCTGCAGGGCACCGACCAGAAACTGCTCTACGAGGCCAGCCAGTCGCTGGAGGCGCGGCTGCGTGAATCGCGTCTGTTGCAGGACGTCAATTCGAGCCTGGAGCTAAGCAATCCCGAGATCCAGATCGACATCCTGCGCGACCGGGCAGCGGTGCTGGGTGTTTCACCCCAGCAGGTCGAGGCGGCGCTTTACAACGCCTATGGCGGGCGGCGCATCAGCACCTTGTACGGATCCACCGACCAGTATAACGTGCTGCTCGAGCTGGACCCCAAATTCCAGCGTGATATCAATGCCTTGCGTTCGCTTTTTGTGCAGTCTTCGAGCGGTCAGATGGTGCCGATCCAAGCGGTGGCCGACATCCGCATGGGGGTGGGGCCGGTTTCCGTGAGCCATTACGGGCAGTTGCTCTCGGTGGTGCTGTCTTTCAATCTCGCACCGGGCTTGTCCATCGGCGATGCCGTGACCCATGTCAAGGCGCTGGCCGGGGAAACGCTGCCCTCAGGCATCACTTACTCGGTGGCAGGCAACGCCCAGGCCTTCGAGGAGGCCTTCAGCACGCTGCCCATCCTGCTGCTGATCACGGTGCTGGTGATCTACATGGTGCTGGCCATCCTCTACGAGCACTATGGCCATCCGCTGACCATTCTGACCGCGCTGCCCTTCGCGGGCTTCGGCGCCTTGCTGATGCTGCTGATCACCGGACAGGAACTGAATGTGTTCAGTTTCGTCGGTATCATCCTGCTGGTGGGGCTGGTCAAGAAGAACGGCATCATGATGGTCGATTTCGCGATCCAGTTGCAGAGGGAAAAAGGGATGTCGCCTGAAGACGCCATCATCGAGGCTTCGGTCATCCGTTTCCGCCCGATCATGATGACCACTGCAGCTGCGATCTGCGCGACATTGCCGCTGGCTTTCGGCACCGGCACCGGCTCTGAAATGCGGCAACCCCTGGGCATCGCCGTGATTGGCGGATTGCTGTTCTCCCAGATGCTGACGCTCTATGTGACGCCGACGTTTTACGCCAGCATGGCCAAGGCAGAGTCCTGGCTGCGCAGGTGGCGTTCCTCGGGCGTGCCCGTTGCCGGCCGCTAAGCCGGTCTACCCCCTTGGCTAAAGAAGTACTTGCAAGCCGAAAAAAAAGGTCCCATAATCGCGGGCTTTGCTGAACGACAAACTTTCGCGGTGCCAGACCGCGAAAGCCAGCAAAAACAAGTTTGGAAGCGGTGGTGAGCAGTTGACAGGGTTATTGAAACCGCTCATAATTCCAAGTCTTGATCGGGCGCGGGGTGGAGCAGTCTGGCAGCTCGTCGGGCTCATAACCCGAAGGTCATAGGTTCAAATCCTATCCCCGCTACCAACGTTCTTTAAAAACTTACAGCCGATAAGTGTGGGCACCTGATTCTCGGTGCGGCCGCGCAAGGAAACGAGCGCGGTTCATCAAGCAATACAGAAGTGCTCGCACGACGGAATTGAAATACATACGTCAAGCGAGTTAATACTTTGCAGTGATTAAACTGAAGAGTTTGATCCTGGCTCAGATTGAACGCTGGCGGCATGCCTTACACATGCAAGTCGAACGCGAAAGCGGGGCAACCCGCAAGTAGAGTGGCGAACGGGTGAGTAACACATCGGAACGTATCCAGTAGCGGGGGATAACCTGTCGAAAGATAGGCTAATACCGCATACGATCTACGGATGAAAGCGGGGGACCGCAAGGCCTCGCACTATTGGAGCGGCCGATGTCGGATTAGCTAGTTGGTGGGGTAAAAGCTCACCAAGGCGACGATCCGTAGCTGGTCTGAGAGGACGATCAGCCACACTGGAACTGAGACACGGTCCAGACTCCTACGGGAGGCAGCAGTGGGGAATTTTGGACAATGGGCGCAAGCCTGATCCAGCAATGCCGCGTGCAGGATGAAGGCCTTCGGGTTGTAAACTGCTTTTGTACAGAACGAAAATGTTTCTATTAATACTAGGAGCTCATGACGGTACTGTAAGAATAAGCACCGGCTAACTACGTGCCAGCAGCCGCGGTAATACGTAGGGTGCGAGCGTTAATCGGAATTACTGGGCGTAAAGCGTGCGCAGGCGGTTTGTTAAGACAGGTGTGAAATCCCCGGGCTTAACCTGGGAATTGCGCTTGTAACTGGCAAGCTAGAGTGTGGCAGAGGGGGGTGGAATTCCACGTGTAGCAGTGAAATGCGTAGATATGCGGAGGAACACCGATGGCGAAGGCAATCCCCTGGACCTGTACTGACGCTCATGCACGAAAGCGTGGGGAGCAAACAGGATTAGATACCCTGGTAGTCCACGCCCTAAACGATGTCTACTAGTTGTCGGGTCTTTATTGACTTGGTAACGCAGCTAACGCGTGAAGTAGACCGCCTGGGGAGTACGGTCGCAAGATTAAAACTCAAAGGAATTGACGGGGACCCGCACAAGCGGTGGATGATGGGGATGAAGTCGATGCAACGCGAAAAACCTTACCTACGCTTGACATGCTCGGAATCCTGCAGAGATGTGGGAGTGCCCGAAAGGGAACCGGGACACAGGTGCTGCATGGCTGTCGTCAGCTCGTGTCGTGAGATGTTGGGTTAAGTCCCGCAACGAGCGCAACCCTCGTCCTTAGTTGCCATCATTAAGTTGGGCACTTTAAGGAAACTGCCGGTGATAAGCCGGAG
>JAJTHX010000146.1 GCA_021300125.1 Betaproteobacteria bacterium
CTCACAGAGCACGAACGGGCCGTGACCCAGTACCAGCGCCGGGGGCGGCAGTGAAGCGCGGCTTGTTCATCACGCTGGAGGGCATGGACGGCGCCGGCAAGACCACCCATCTTGAATGGCTGCGCAACCGCCTCGCCGCGGCGGGTGTGGAGTTGACCGTCACCCGTGAGCCCGGCGGCACCCCCCTGGGCGAGCGTTTGCGCGACCTGTTGCTGCATGCGGGTGAAAAGTCCCAGCCCGATACCGAAGCCCTGCTGATGTTTGCGGCCCGCAACGAACATATTGCCCGGGTCATCCTGCCGGCGCTGGAAGCAGGGCGCTGGGTGCTCTGCGACCGCTTTACCGATGCCACCTATGCCTACCAGTCCGGTGGCAGCGGCATGCCCTGGGCGCGCATTGCAGAGCTGGAGCGCTGGGTGCAGGGTGACCTGCAGCCCGATCTGACGCTCTATTTCGATATCGATCCTGACCTGGGGCGGGCGCGCAGCCTGGCTGCCCGGGCGCCAGACCGATTTGAGCGGGAGCAAAGGGCTTTTTTCGAACGGGTGCGGGCTGCTTATTTGCGCAGGGCCGACGAACAGCCCGGTCGCATCCGGGTCATCGATGCATCCGGATGTGTGACCAATATTCAGAAAAAGCTTGAGGAAATCATCTCAAGTCATTGTAGATTCTGTTGAATTAATCTTTTCTACTGTAATGCTGTATCAAAATAACTTAACTTATTGATTTCAATGATTAAGTGGCTGGAAAAACCCCTGCAGGAGTTGCTTCAGGCCCGTGACCGTCTGCCGCATGCCCTGCTGCTGCGCGGACCCAGGGGTATCGGCAAGCAGGCCCTGGCGGAAGCGCTGGTGGCAGGGCTGCTCTGTGAACGACCGGGTCCAGATCACCAGGCCTGCGGACGATGCCCGGCCTGTGTCTGGCTGGCCGGCGGCAACCATCCGGATTACCGTCTGCTGCAGCCAGAAACCGGGGCGGTCGCCGGCGAGGAAGGCGAGCAGGGCGGCAAGGCGAAGGAGGGCAAAGCCAGCGCCTGGATCACCGTAGAGCAGGTCCGGGATCTGCACGATTTCATCCAGGTTGCCAGCCATCGTGGCGGTCGCAAGGTGATCGTGGTCAGCCCGGCTGAAAGCCTCAATCTTGCCGCAGCAAACGCCCTGCTGAAAAACCTCGAAGAACCACCGCCCCAGACGCATTTCATTCTGGTCAGCCATCGTCCGCAGCGGCTGTTGCAGACCATCCTCAGCCGCTGCCGCCAGCTGCCGCTGTCCAGACCCGGCCGGCCGGATGCGCTGTCCTGGCTGGCGGCGCAGGGCGTGGAGCAACCCGAAGTTGCACTGGCACAGGCGTCGGGTGCGCCGCTGCTGGCCCAGGCGCTCGCCGCCGGTGACGAACTGGCCGGCCGCCGGGAATGCCTGCGCCTGCTCGCGGACAGTGGTTTTGATCCGATCCAGACAGCCGAGTTGATGTCTGATCTGGGCATCGAGCGTTTTGCGGGCTGGCTGCTGCGCTGGACCAGCGACCTGGTTGAGCAACGCCTGCTGGGACGGATCCGTTTCAACCCGGACTTCGCGCAGGAAATTGCGGTGCTGGCGCGGCATATCGATCCGCTCTCCGCACTGCGCCTACAGCGCAGGCTGGTGCTGGAGCAGCGGCATGTGCAGCACCCGCTCAATGCCCGGCTGTACATGGAAAGCCTGCTGCTCGCCTACCAGGCCCTGGTCAACCCGGTGCGCCGCGCGGCCTGAACCGATGTTTGTCGATTCGCACTGCCATCTTGATTTTCCCGAGCTGGCCGGCCGTTTGCCGGAGATCCTGTCCAGGATGCGGGACAACGGGGTCAAGGCCGCGCTCTGTGTCAGTGTCACCCTGGAGGATTTCCCGCGTGTGCTGGCATTGGCTGAGGCCCACGACCATCTCTACGCCTCGGTGGGCGTGCACCCTGACTATCCTGATCTTGAGGAACCGACGGTCAGCCAGCTGGTGGCTCTGGCGCAGCATCCCAAAATCATCGCCATCGGTGAAACCGGACTGGACTACTACCGGCTCACCGGCGACCTCGAATGGCAGAGACAGCGCTTCCGCACCCATATCCGTGCCGCGCGCAAGACCGGCAAGCCGCTGATCATCCACACCCGCTCGGCCGCCGAGGATACGTTGCGGCTGATGCGCGAGGAGGGCGCAGAGCAGGCGGGCGGCGTGATGCACTGCTTCACCGAAAGCCAGGCCGTGGCCGATGCAGCGCTGGAACTGGGGTTCTACATTTCCTTTTCCGGCATCGTGACCTTCAAGAGCGCCCGGGAACTCAAGGCCGTGGCCTGCCAGGTGCCCCTGGAGCGCATGCTGATCGAGACCGATTCACCCTATCTGGCGCCGGTTCCCCACCGGGGCAAGACCAATGAGCCCGGGCTGGTGCGCCATGTTGGCGAGGAAATTGCCCGCTTGCGCGGTATTCCACTGCAGGATGTCGCTCAGGCCACCACCGCCAACTTCAATAAATTATTCAAAATAAACAAACAGTTATGAGAATCTTTCGATTCGCTTCCGGGTTATCGCTGATGCTGCTGGCCATACTGGCGCCAGTGCCGGTCCATGCCAGCGCCTACGACGACATGCAGGTGGCCATACGCAACGGCAACGAGACCGCTGTCTTGGATCTGCTGCGGCGTGGCATGGATGTGGATACCGTCAACCCTCAGGGTGAAACCCTGCTGATGATGGCGGCCCGCGAGGGCAAACCCGCCGTGGTCCGGGCCCTGTTGGCCGGGATGGCGCGGCTGCAGGCGCGCAGCCCGATTGGCGAGAGTGCCTTGATGCTGGCGGCCATCCATGGCCATGCCGAGGTGGTGCGGATGCTGCTGGATGCCGGAGCCCCGGTGAATCAGCCGGGTTGGACAGCCTTGATCTATGCGGCGACCCGGAATCGCGTGGATATCGCGCGCCTGCTGATTGCCCGGGGTGCAGCGGTGAATGCGGCAGCGGACAACGGCATTACGGCCCTGATGATGGCTGCCCGCGAAGGCCACCTGCAAATGACCTTGCTGCTGCTGGAATACGGTGCCGACCCGACAGTTGTGAACGCTGCGGGCCATTCCGCGCTGAGCCTGGCTGTTGACCGGCAACATGACGAAGTTGAGAAGTTACTTCGTAGAATTGGTATAACTCGCTGAATCTGAAACGAAAATGACATTTTTTGTGTGCCGCTTGTATGAGCATTAATCGCATAATGTGTATTATGTAAAATAATGAGCGGGGTGTTGAACCAGTAGCCTCTTAGATCCCACCACAGCCGAACTCGCCCAACAACGCCCGCCCCGGCCTGACGCTGGATAGAACCGCCGGGAATCGGGGCTGCGCCGCCAGCGACAGGCTTGGCGGCCCGCGATGAGTGCGGAACGGCATGAGAGGCGCCTGAATCATGGCTCAGCCGGGTCAGAGTGAATAATCCAGACCCATGACCTCGCGAACGTCGCGCAGGGTTTCCTGCGCAAGTTTGCGGGCCTTTTCGCAGCCGTCGGCAATAATGTTGCGGACCAGGGTCGGGTCATCCAGGAAGCGTTCGGCACGCTCACGCATCGGTTTCTGTTCGGCGACGATGGCGTCAATCACCGGTTGCTTGCACTCCAGGCAGCCGATGCCGGCACTGCGGCAACCCTGCTGCACCCACTGCTTTTTGGCCTCGTCCGAATACACCAGATGCAGTTGCCAGACTGGGCATTTCTCAGGATCCCCGGGATCGGTGCGCTTGATGCGCGCCGGGTCGGTGGGCATGGTGTTGACCTTTTTCGCCACGTTGTCCGGGGTTTCGCGCAGGGCGATGGTGTTGTTGTAGGACTTGGACATTTTCTGGCCGTCGAGTCCGGGCATTTTGGCGGCCTCGGTCAGCAGGGCCTGGGGTTCGGTCAGGATGACCTTGCCGCCACCTTCGATGTAGCCGAACAGCCGTTCGCGGTCACCCAAGGGCAGGTTCTGCGTCTCCTCGAGCAGCGCCCTCGCCGCTTCCAGGGCTTCGTCATCCCCCTGCTCCAGATAATCCGTGCGCAGCTTGCGATAGAGCTTGCCGCGGCGGGCGCCCAGTTTCTTGATGGCGGCTTCGGCTTTTTCCTCAAAACCGGGTTCGCGGCCAAAGACATGGTTGAAACGACGCGCAATTTCGCGTGTGATCTCGACATGCGGCACCTGGTCTTCGCCCACCGGCACCAGGTTGGCACGGTAGATCAGGATGTCCGCGCTCTGCAGCAGCGGATAGCCGAGAAAGCCGTAGGTCGCGAGGTCTTTCTCGGCGAGTTTTTCCTGCTGGTCCTTGTAGGTCGGCACGCGCTCAAGCCAGGACAGTGGCGTGATCATCGACAACAACAGGTGCAGTTCGGCATGCTCCGGCACCTTGGACTGGATGAACAGCGTGGCCTGGGCCGGATCGACGCCCGCAGCGAGCCAGTCCACTACCATGTCCCAGGCATGATTTTCGATGGTCTGGGGATCATCGTAATGCGTGGTCAGGGCATGCCAGTCGGCTACGAAGAACAGGCACTGGTGCTCGTGCTGAAGCTTGATCCAGTTTTTCAGCACGCCGTGGTAGTGGCCGAAATGCAGGGCGCCGGTCGGGCGCATGCCGGAAAGAACGCGGTTTTCAAACATAAGTGGGGATTGGGCCGGAAATACGACGGTGCGGTTAATAATTTTATCAATTAAAACAACAGGTTAATGCATTACTTGCACAGTAAGTTGCCTTTGTCAGCACGCGATTCTAGCCCATGCGTCATAGACCTAGCGGCGCCAGGGGACCCTTGCCTGCCCGGGTCACCAGTGGCTCAGGGCCGGTGAGATCTATCACGGTCGAGGGATCCATGCCGCAGGAACCGCCATCCAGCACCAGATCGACCCGATGCTCCAGACGTTCGCGGATGAGCGAAGCATCGGTTTCGGGTAATTCATCGCCGGGAAGCAGCAGCGTGGAGGACAGCAGGGGCTCTCCCAGCTCTGCGAGCAGCGCGTCCACCACCGGATGGTCCGGGATGCGCAGTCCGATGGTACGGCGCTTCGGGTGCTGCAGACGTTTCGGCAGCTCGCGTGTGGCTTCGAGAATGAAGACGTAGCTGCCCGGTGTTGCCGTCTTGAGCAGGCGGAACTGGCGGTTGTCGACACGGGCGTAGGTTGCCAGCTCGGACAGGTCGCGGCAGACCAGCGTCAGGTGGTGGCGTTCGCCCACGCCGCGGATGGCACGGATGCGTTCCATCGCAGCCTTGTCGCCGATGTGGCAGCCCAGGGCATAGCAGGAGTCTGTGGGGTACACAATCACCCCGCCCCCACGGACGATTTCCGCGGCGCGCTTGATCAGGCGCGGCTGCGGATTTTCCGGATGAACTGCGAAATACTGCGACATCTCGGGGTGGCGCGGCTCTTTCTGCGGGTGGATTCAGAACTGCGACCATACCGGTTCGCAACCGGCCGGCAGAGCGGGCACGTTGCCCAGGTCGCGATAGCCCTCGCCGGGTCCGTGAAAATCCGAGCCGGCTGAAGCGAGCAAGCCGAAACGCCGGGCATGACGCGCCCAGGTCACATATTCGTCGGGGGCATGGGACCCGGTGACGACCTCGACGGAGCGACCGCCCCGCTCAACGAATTCGCCGAGCAGGCGATCGCATTGCGCAGTGCCCAGATCATAGCGGCCGGGGTGGGCAATCACCGCAAGCCCGCCGGCGCCATGGATCCATTCGATTACCTGTGCCAAGCTCGGCCATTGGTGCGGCACGTAACCGGGTTTGCCGGGGGTCAGGAACTTGCGGAAAACGGCATTGGTGTCGGAGGCATGGCCGGCATCGACAAGATGACGCGCGAAATGGGCACGGCTGACCAGTTCGGGATTCTTGGCGTGGCGGCGCGCACCCTCCAGCGCTCCCTGGATGCCGCAGTTTGCGAGGCTTTGTGCGATGCGCTGAGCACGTGATTCGCGCCCTGCACGCACCTCTGCCAGGCCGCGGGCCAGTGCTTCATGCTGCGGATCCACTGCCAGGCCGACGATATGCAGCGTGATTTCTTCCCACAACACTGAGATTTCCACCCCGTCAATCAGACGCAGGCCCCATCGCCCGGCTGCCTCGCGGGCGGCGGTCAGTCCCTTGAGTTCGTCGTGATCGGTCAGCGCAAGCACATCAACGCCGCGCAGCACCGCCCGTTCGACCAGATCGGCCGGACTGAGCATGCCGTCGGAACAGGTGGAATGGCAGTGCAAATCGTGGCGCATGAAAATACGATAAAAATCAGGATCTTGCATTCGAACCGGGCGGCATCTTAACAGACGGGGCAAACTGGCGCCTCCAGCCACACCCGACCGGGCAAAAAGTGCCCGGGTAAGAGGCTTGCCCCGGGATATACTGCCGCTGATTTTTCACGGGCGGCGATGCATGAATCGCAATCAACGGATTGCACTGGTGGTCGCACTAGCCAACCTGGTCCTCATCTGCCTGTTCCCCCCGGTTGACCATTTCTCCGTGGCTTCCTCGAGCCTGCCCGTCTTTGCCGGCTTCTACTTTCTGCTCGACATGCCACCGCTGGGCATGATCAATGCCGATTTTCTCGCTATCGAGGTCATGGTGGTTCTGGCCAACCTCGCCATCGCCTGGCTGCTGCTGTGCGACAAGCCGGCGGGCGGCAGCCGGCGCGGCTTGAGTCTGCAGAACGCAGCCCTGGTCTTTACTGCCGGCAACCTGATGCTGTTGCTGCTGTTTCCGCCGATGGAGTCGGTGTTCGCGGTGACCAAGGCGGCGATTCCGACCTTCGAGGGTTTCTACTTCGTGTTCGCGAAGAAGCCGGCCCATGTCATTGTCGAGACGCTGCTCTATATCGAGATCACCCTCATCCTAGTCAACAGCGCCCTGCTCTGGCTGATCTTCCGCGAACGCAATCCGCCTTCGGCCGACGAAATCCGGGCCGCCATGCGCGAGTATTCCCTGCGCTAGCAAGCCTGGTGGAGCCGGCTCTGCGCCGGCACATGCTGGGTAAGGAATTCCATCTGGTCGGCGAGGATGCGCCGGTTGGTGAGAATCAGATACTCGGCGCGGTTCGGCACATAAGGCAGGTATACCAGTTCCATGCTGGCGCCCTCGGGGGTGCGGTCACTCTTTCTTTCGTTGCAGGCGCGGCAGGCCGTGACCACGTTCATCCATGTGTCGCGACCACCTTTCGAGAAGGGCACGATGTGGTCTCGCGTCAGGCGAGCGCCGGAAAAACCGCTGGCGCAGTAGGCGCAGATGTGGCGGTCGCGGTGGAACAGTTCCCTGTTGTTCAGCGGCGGCACCCGGTTGAAGGACCGCATCGCCATCGCCTTGCCCTTGATTGCGATGATGCTCGAACCGCTGAGGGTTGAACGTTGGCCGGTGACGCGGTTGAGTCCGCCGGTGACGGTGAAGGCGCGTTCCCCCAGGCTCCAGGCCACCTGGTCCTTGGCGTAGTAGTAGCAGGCATGCTGCCAGGTGATCCAGCGATGCGGAACACCATGGGTATCCAGGGTCAGGATCAGCGGAAACCGCTGTGCGATACCCGCTTCAAATTCCATCGGAGGGTCGCCATCCATCTGCTCAGAAAAACTCCGTAGCCAGGCGTTGTCGCCAGCATGGACATGGATGCCGGCACTTGAAGAAATTTACCAGAATTTTGATTTATTGGAACAAATTGTCCGACCGCTGGCCGCGAGGCCACGCAGGGGCTATACTTGAGAAGCGTGACTGTCCTGCCCCCACCCCCATACCATTGCCTGCTGCAGCTTCCTGCCCGGCGTCGCCGAACGGACATGCCTTGTCCTTCGCGACACTTTCGCTGAATCCGCCCCATCGCAGCCCACTGAACTCATGTCGTTTGCCGAACTGAAGCTGATCCCCGAGTTGCAGCGTGCCGTTGCCGATGAGGGTTACACCGAACCGACGCCGATCCAGGCCAAGGCGATACCCGCGGTGCTTGAACGCCGCGACATCATGGGTTGCGCGCAGACCGGCACCGGCAAGACCGCCGGGTTCACGCTGCCGATGCTTCAACTGCTCGCGCCCTACGCCAATACCAGCCCTTCCCCGGCACGCCATCCGGTGCGCGCGCTGGTGCTGACCCCCACGCGCGAACTCGCCGCCCAGGTTGCCGACAGCGTCAAGGCCTACGGCAAGTTCATGAAGCTGCGCTCGACCGTCGTCTACGGCGGCGTCGACATGCCGCCGCAGACCAAGGCCCTGCGCGAGGGCATCGAAATTCTCGTGGCCACGCCAGGCCGCCTCCTTGATCACGTGCAGCAGAAAAGCGTAGCGCTGGGCCAGGTTGAGATCCTTATCCTCGACGAGGCTGACCGCATGCTCGACATGGGTTTCCTGCCCGACATCCGGCGCATCCTTGCCTTGCTGCCGGCGCAGCGCCAGAGCCTGCTGTTCTCGGCAACCTTCTCGGACGAGATCAAGAAGCTCGCCAACCAGATGCTGCGCAACCCGACCCTGATCGAGGTTGCCCGCCGTAACGCGCCTGCTGACCTGGTCAAGCATCAGGTCTACGACGTGGCGGCCACGCGCAAGCGGCAGCTGCTCGCGCAGCTGATCCGCTCACGCGACATGAAGCAGGTGCTGGTGTTCGTGCGCATGAAGCGCGACTGCAACAAGCTTGCGCGCGAACTCGTTCGCGACGGCATCAATGCCACGGCGATCCACAGTGACCGCACGCAGGCCGAGCGCGAGCAGGCTCTTGCAGACTTCAAGGAAGGTCGTGCCACCGCACTGGTCGCCACGGACATTGCCGCCCGCGGCATCGACATCGAAGAACTGCCCTTCGTCATCAACTACGAGCTGCCCTTCACCCCCGAGGATTACGTGCACCGCATCGGTCGCACCGGGCGCGCCGGGATGCCCGGAGAAGCCATATCCCTGGTCTGCCCGGACGAGCATCGCCTGCTCGCCGACATCGAAAAGCTGCTCAAGCGTGCGATTCCCAGGCAAACCGCTGACGAGGTCGAGGAGCGTCCGCGGCGCAGCCGCCATGCCGAGGAGCGCGAGTCACGGTCCGAGTCACCCCGACGCAGCACTGCCCCGCCCGCAGCCCGGCCGGTGGTTGCCGCAGACGGCTTTGATTTCAGCAAGCCCTACGAGCCTGCTGCCGCTGCGGGTGACACTGTCGTCGTGCCGCCCGCCCCGCGGCCCCGCACCACGCGCCCGACTGCCGCACTGCTCGGCGGTCTGATTCCGCGCGACAAGAAATAACCGCCAATCGCCCGCCACCGGCGCGGGCATCGCACCCGGAGTCGCAATGAATACTGTCCGTACCATCACCCCTGACCAGTTGCAGGCGAGCCTGCATGACGGCCGTGAAATCGCACTGCTGGACGTGCGCGAGGATGGGGAATTCGGCGAGGATCACCTGCTCTTCGCAACACCGCTGCCCTACAGCCGCCTCGAGCTGGGCATCGGCGCGCTGGTGCCGCGGCTGACGGCACGCATCGTGATCTGCGATGAAGGCAGTTCCGGCGTGGCTGCCCGTGCCTGCTCAAGGCTGGGCGCGCTGGGCTACAGTGACCTCGCCGTGCTTGAAGGTGGCACCGCGGGCTGGAAGGCGGCGGGACATCCGCTGTTCAAGGGCGTCAACGTGCCGAGCAAGCTGTTCGGCGAAATGGTCGAGCATGCCTATGACACGCCGCGCGTCACCGCGAAGGAGCTGGTGCGGATGCGCGAGGCGGGCGAGGATTTCGTGCTCTTCGACGGCCGTCCGCTGCACGAACACCACAAGATGACCATTCCCGGCAGCACCTGCTGCCCCAATGCGGAGCTGCCCTACCGCGTGCCGGGCATGGTGAAGAATCCGAAAACCAAAATCATCGTCAACTGTGCCGGACGCACCCGCTCCATCCTCGGTGCGCAAACGCTGATCAATTTCGGCGTGCCCAATCCGGTGTATGCGCTGGAGAACGGCACCCAGGGCTGGTTTCTTGCCGACCTGCCGCTGGAGCATGGTTCAAAGCAGCGCTATCCCGAGTTGCCCGACACCAGCCTGCTGCCCGCGCAGCAGCAGGCCGCCAGCCAGCTGATGAAACGCTTCGGGCTGCGCATGGTCTGCGCGGCAGAAGTCGAATCCTGGCTGGCCGAAGCCAGTCGCACCACCTACCTGTGCGATGTGCGCACCCCCGAGGAATTTGCGCGCGGCTCGATTGCAGGCGCCCAGCACGCACCTGGCGGCCAGCTGATCCAGGCCACGGACCAGTGGGTCGGTGTGCGCAATTCGCGCATCGTGCTGATCGACGGCGGTGAAGCCGTGCGTGCGCCGGTGGTCGCGAGCTGGCTTGCGCAGCTCGGCTGCGAAGCCTATGTGCTTGAAGGCGGCGTGCACGCAAAACTCAAAGTGCCGCAGCCGCCCGCCCCCGCGCTGCCGGCGTTGCAGTCAGTCGAACCTGCAGCGCTCCGCTCGCTGATCGATGCGCGAGCCTGCACGGTGTTCGATGTCGGCGCCAGCATGAGCTACCGCAAGGCGCACGTGCCCGGCAGCCGCTGGAGCATCCGCACCCGCATCGCCACCGACGCAAAAGTAGCAAAACAGCCCGTGGTGCTGGTCGGTGATGCCGATGTTGCGCAACTGGCCGCGAGCGAACTGCTGGATGCGGGCATACGCGACGTGCGCCTGCTGCGCGGCGGCCTTGCGGCCTGGACGGCGGCCGGTCTTGCCACCGAGGCAACCCCCGATTCGCCGCCCGACCGCGACTGCATCGACTTCCTGTTCTTCGTCCATGACCGCCACGCCGGCAACCGCGAGGCGATGAAGCAGTACCTCGCCTGGGAAACCGGACTGATGGCGCAGCTCGGAGCGCAGGACAAATCGGTGTTCAGGATGCCGGCGCACTGAAGGCGTCTGGCGTGCCAATCTGGGTCGACGCCGATGCCTGCCCCGGCGTCATCAAGGACATTCTCTATCGCGCTGCCGAACGCACCCTGACCCGGCTGACGCTGGTGGCCAACCGCTCCCTGCAGGTGCCGCGCTCGCCATGGATCGCCATGGTCCAGGTGGCGCAGGGATTTGATGTCGCTGACCGGCATATCGCCGATGTCGTTGCAGCCGGCGACTTGGTGATCACTGCTGACATTCCGCTTGCCGCCGCGGTCATCGACAAGGGGGCTCATGCGCTGAACCCGCGCGGTGAACTCTATACCCCGGACAATATCCGCGGCCTGCTCGACATGCGCAATTTCATGGATACCCTGCGCAGCAGCGGCGTCGACACCGGCGGGCCTCCGGCGCTCAGCCTGTCTGATCGCAAGGGGTTCGCAGCAGCCCTTGACCGCTGGTTACTGCAAGCTGAGCGTTCAAAATATAACAAATAAAAACAATTACTTAGGTTTTAAATCACTGGGCTTTGCGCAGGCCCAGTGCCGACACCAGTGCATCGACGTCAGCGGCAGCGTCCTTGATGTCAGCCAGCGTGTTCGCACTATTGAGAAAATTCCAGATCCATTGATTGTCCTCGAGATCCTTTTTCCATTCTTCCTCGGCTGCGAGCTGGGCGTAGCGCGCCTCCCAGAACCGAACCACAGCGGGTGGCGTGCCGCGCGGCGCCATCACAGCGCGGAAGTTGTTCATTGCCGCCTTGATGCCCTGCTCGTTCCAGGTCGGCACGCCCGCCAATGTGCCGCCCAGCCGCTGCGTCGAGGACACCGCGAGCGTGCGCAACTGGCCGCTGCGCATGAAAGGCACCACGGTGGACGCGGCGGTTGACACCGCATCGACATGGCCGCCGAGCAGCGCGGTCACCGACTCTGCGCTGCCCTTGAAGGCGACAAAACGCACTTTGCGCGGGTCGATGCCGGCGCGCGACAGCGCCAGTGCCGCCGACAGGTGGTTGGCGCCGCCGATGGAGGTCGACACGCCGATCGACAGCGACGCCGGATCTTTTTGCAGCCTTGCGATGAAATCGCGGCCGCCCGCCAGCGGCGAATCGCTGCGCACCGACAGCGCGAAGAATTCGTCAAACAGCATCGCGATCCACGTGAAGTCGCCATGCCCGTAGGGGCTTACACCGAGGGCGCGGCTGATCAGCACATTGAGGTTGCCGATCATCTGGTAATGGCCGTTGCCCGCCTGCTGGTTGAGGTAGCTCCATGCAATGACATTGCCGCCGCCGGGCTTGTTGACCACGGTCACCGGGCCTTCGTATATGCGCCGCTCCTGCCACAGCCGCTGGATCAGCCGTGCCGTCTTGTCGGGCGCGGCACCGGCAGCGGTGCCGACGATGATCTCGACGTTGCGCTCGGGCTTCCATGCCGGCTGGGCACCCAGCGACAGCGATAGCAGCAGGCCCGCCGTGGCGGCGGCAACATGCAGGATGTTCATGGCTCTC
>JAJTHX010000047.1 GCA_021300125.1 Betaproteobacteria bacterium
AGAACACGATGCGCTTGGTCTTGCCGAAGCCGGTGAAGTAGGCATTGCCGTGGCTGGAGCGGCGCGAGCCGTCCATCACCATCAGGCCCTTGACCTTGAAGCCGCAGCGGTCGAGCAGGCGCTCGACGCGCTCCCTCATCGCGGCGTCGGTCAGCGGCGAGAACTTGTTGAAGAGCGGCGCGATCCAGGTCGGATACACCGCGAGCATGATGATGTTGAAGCCCATCCAGGTGAGCCAGGCATGGAACCACCAGAACGAGCCCATCTGTTCCATCAGCCACAGCACCGCGGCCACCAGCGGCAGGCCGAGGGCGGCGGAGAGCAGCAGGCCCTTGGCGAAATCGATCCAGTACAGCTTCGGTGTCATCTTGTTGAAGCCGTAGCGTTCCTCGATGACAAAGGTGCGGTAGAGGCCCAGCGGCAGGTCGGCGAGCATCATCACCACCGCCACCGCCGCGATCAGCGCCAGCCCGCGCACGATGCCGGGTTCGAACCAGGCGGCGGTAAGGTCGTGCAGGGCCTGCAGGCCGCCGCCGAAGGTGAGCGCCAGCGCGACGAGGATTTCGACCCCGATGCCGATCATCGAGAAGCGGGTTTTGGCGCCGGTGTAGTCGGCGGCTTTCTGGTGCGCCTCAAGGCTGATCACGTCGGCAAACTGCGCCGGCACCACGCCGCGGTGGGCGGCGACATGGCCGGCATGGCGCGCGGCCAGCCACAGGCGCAGCGCGCCGCCGAGCAGCAGGGCGGCGATGAACAGGATGGCGAAGAGTTGTTCGGGGTTTTGCATGGGATTGGGTGTGAGGGGGTCGAGTCCGGACTTGTGACACAATGCGGGACCAAAAATTCACGGTAATGGCCGGGAACTGCCGGTTTTTACCCGCAAAAACCGAAAATCATTATGGCACAGGATCCCAACGCCCTGATCTGGATCGACATGGAGATGAGCGGCCTCGACCCGGAGGTCGAGCGCGTGCTCGAAATCGCGATCGTCATCACCGATTCACAGCTCAATACCGTGGCCGAGGCCCCGGTTTTCGTGGTGCACCAGCCGGACAGCGTGCTCGGCGCGATGGACAACTGGAACCGGTCCACCCACGGCAAGTCGGGCCTGATTGACCGGGTAAAAGCGTCGCGGCTGTCCGAAGCGGATGTGGAACAGCAGATGATCGAATTCCTGTCGGCTTACGTGCCCGCGGGCGTGTCGCCGATCTGCGGCAACTCGGTGCACCAGGACCGGCGTTTTCTGGTCAAGTACATGCCGAAGCTGGACGCCTACTTCCATTACCGCATGATTGATGTCAGCACGATCAAGGAACTGGTGCGGCGCTGGAAGCCGGAAGTGATCGGCGGCATGGTCAAGCACGGCAAGCACGAGGCGCTGGCCGACATCCACGAGTCAATCGAGGAGCTGCGCTACTACCGGGCGCGGGTCATGAAAATCTGAAACCCGCCTCCACAACGCCTGCGCCCGGCAGGTTGCTGAGAAGGGTTTTACGTCGCGTCAGTCGAGCTTCAGCTCGCCGTCAAACGTCACCTCCAGCGCGATGCCGCCCACCTTCAGCGTCATTGCCACCGGCAGCGTCTCGCTGCCCTTGAGCCTGCCGTCCTCGATGGACTTGCGCACGGCTTTTTCGATGGCGAGCTGTGAGTTCACGCCCACCGTTTTCAGGAACCTGCGGATGCTCATGTTCAGGGCTTCGTCGTTCATGGTGTTACTCCTTAAGGTCAAAAGCACTCAGCCACAGGGGTCACAGAGAACACGGAGAACTGCAAAAAACCAGTTTTTTCTCTGTGACCCCTGTGGCCAGGTTTTCAGGTTTCAAGGTTTTTCCTGACCTCAGCGATCAGTCCGGCAGTTGAAGCATCCGGCATCGCCACCGGCTCGCCGGACAGCGCGGGCAGCAGGTTTTGCGCGAGGCGTTTGCCGTGCTCGACGCCGTACTGGTCGAAGGCGTTGATGTCGAGCAATGCGGCGGCCAGCGCCGTGCGGTGTTCATAGAGGGCGAGCAGCGCGCCGAGGCTTTCGGCATCCAGCCGCGGCAGCAGCAGTGTGGTGCTGGGCCGGTTGCCGGGCAGGCCCTGATGGGCGGCAAGTGCGCCGGCGGCGCCGGTTTCACCGGGCTGCAGGCCGCGCATCAGCAGCGACGATTGCGCAAAGCAGTGCGCGAGGCGCAGCGCGTGGCTGCCGTCGTCATCGGCGAAGGGTGCCGCACAGGCGACAAATTCCACCGGCATCGCGTGGTTGCCCTGGTGCAGCCACTGGAAGCACGCATGCTGGGCCTCGGTGCCGCGCCCGCCCCAGAGTGCCGCGCCGCTGGCGTGGCGCAGCGGCTTGCCGCGGCGGTTGACCGATTTGCCCAGGCTTTCCATTTCGAGCTGCTGCAGCCAGTCCGGCAGCAGGCCGAGACCGGGTTCGTAGGCAAACACCGCGCGTGTCGTCGCGCCGAGGAAATTCACGTTCCAAAGGTCGAGCAGCGCCAGCAGCAGCGGCAGGTTGTCCTGCGGTGCCGCGCCTGCGGCGTGGCGATCCATCGCAGCAGCACCGCGCAGCAGCGCATCGAAGCGCGCCGCGCCCAGGGCGATCATCGCGGGCAGGCCCACCGCGGACCACAGCGAGTAGCGGCCGCCGACCCAGTCCCACATCGGGAACATGCGGTCGTCGGCGATACCCATGGCCCGCGCGGCGTCCGGTGCCGCGGTCACCGCGGCCAGCTGCGCCTGCGCCGCATTGCCCGGTGCCTGTGCCAGCCACTGCCGGGCACTGCCGGCGCAGCGCATGGTTTCCTCGGTGGTGAAACTCTTGGACTGGATGATGACCAGCGTGCGCGCCGGATCAAGGGTGGCCAGCAGGCGCCTGAGTGGCGCTCCCGGCGTGCTGGCGTAATGCACGCGCGGGGCGCCGTCACCGGCCAGCGCGGCCGAGACCATCGCCGGACCCAGCGCCGAGCCGCCGATGCCCAGGCTGAGTACATCGCTCAGCGGTTCGCCGTTGCCGCCACGCACACGGCCGCCACACAGATCCTCGCTGAACGCGCGCATGCGCTGCAGCGTGCGCTGCACTTCGCGCGGCGCGGCCTCGCCAGCGCGCAGTGCAGTGTGCAGCGCGGCGCGTTTTTCGGTGAAATTGACCTTTTCGCCGGCGAACTGCGCGGCCAGCCGGTCGCAGGCGCCGCGTTCACCGGCCAGTGCCAGCAGATGGCGCAACGTTTCATCATTGATGCGCTGCTTGGAAAAATCGGCGAACAGTCCGCAGACACTGCGCGAGAACCGTTCGCTGCGGCCGGGATCGGCCGCGAACATGTCGCGCAGGTGGCGGTCTTTCCAGTCGCGGCGGTGCGCGGCGAGCGCGCGCCAGGCCGGGGAGCGGGTGAGGGCCGTATGCGGGGGCTTGACGTGTCGCGGCATGGGAGGATTCTACCTTGCAGTGCGGGCCATCCGGCCGCTGCGATTACAATGAAGACCCGGTTTTTTGAGGAGTATGACCGTGCTCGGCGCGTTGACCACGCTGCTGGTGTTCCAGCTGATCGGCGAAGTGATCGTGCAGTTCGGCGGCTGGCCGATCCCGGGGCCGGTGATCGGCCTGCTGCTGCTGTTTTTCGCGTTGACGCTGCGCGGCGCGCTGGCCGAGCCCCTGCGCGACACGGCCAACGGCATCCTGCAGCATCTGTCGCTGCTGTTCGTGCCCGCTGGCGTCGGCGTGATGGTGCATTTTTCGCGGGTCTCGGGCGAGTGGCTGCCGATCCTCGCCGCGACCGTGGCCAGCACCGCGCTGGCGATGGGCGTCAGCGCGCTGGTGATGCAGTGGATGATGCGCGGCCGCGAGGCGCAGGGCGGGCCGCAGGGCAAGGGCGGGGAGGGCACATGACCCCGCGCATCAACGACGTCTGGGTCTATCTTTCCACGACGCCGCTGCTCGGCCTCACCCTGACCCTGCTCGCCTATCAGGCGGCGTACTGGGTCTACCGGCGCGCCGGTTTCAATCCGCTGCTCAACCCGGTGCTGATTGCGGTGGCGATGCTGGTCGCGGCCCTGCATTTCACGGACACGCCTTATGCCACGTATTTCGACGGCGCGCAGTTCGTGCATTTCCTGCTGGGTCCGGCGACGGTGGCGCTGGCGGTGCCGCTCTACCTGCAGTTCGGCCGCCTGAAGGCTCTGGCGCTGCCCTTGATGGCGGCCCTGCTGGCCGGCTCGGTCACGGCCATCGTGTCGGCGGTGGGCATTGCCTGGCTGCTCGGTGCGAGCACTTCGACGCTGCTGTCACTGGCGCCGAAGTCGGTGACGACGCCGATCGCGATGGGTATCGCCGAAAAGCTGGGCGGCATTCCCTCGCTGACTGCGGTGCTGGTGATGTTCACCGGCGTCAGCGGCGCGGTGATGGCCAAATACGTGCTCGACGCGTTGCGCATCAGCGACCACGGCGTGCGCGGTTTTGCCGCGGGGCTGTCGGCGCACGGCATCGGCACCGCGCGCGCCTTCCAGGTCAGCGAGCAGGCCGGGGCATTCGCCGGGCTGGGCATGGGTCTGAACGGCCTGGTCACCGCGCTGCTGGTGCCGCTGCTGTTGCTGGTGTGGAGGTGGGTGTCATGAGTCCTGTACTGCAGGCGCTGGCCCGGGCCTTTGCCGCGCTGTCCGAGCCGCGCATCCTCGGCCTGCTGTTGCTGCCGCCGCTGGGCAGCCTGATGCTGTGGACGGTGCTCGGCTGGCTGTTCTGGGATTCATGGACCGGCATGGTGCGCGGGGCGCTGGGCCTCACCACGGTGGCGGGCTGGCTCGCCGACTGGCATGCGCTGTGGGTGGTGGATTACACTGCGGTGCTGGCGGTGCTGGCGGCGATCCTGCCGGCGATGCTGGCCACCGCACTGCTGGTGACCGAGATCGTGGCGATGCCGGTGATCGTGGCCTGGGTCACGCAGCGCCACTATCCCGGCTTGCGCCGGTCCGGCGAGGACGGCCTTGCGGCGAGCCTGGTCAACGCGCTGGGCGCGGTCGCCGTGTTCGCGGTGGTTTGGGTGCTGACCCTGCCGCTGTGGCTGACCGGCATCGGCGCCTTTCTGGCGCCCCTGCTCAATTCGGCCTGGCTCAACCAGCGGATGTTCCGCCACGATGCAGTCTCCGGCCATGCCACCCGCGCCGAGATGGCCACGCTGTTTGCCCGTTCCCGCGGTGAGCTGTTTGTGCTTGGTGTGCTGCTGTCGCTGCTGCTCTATGTGCCGCTGTTCAATCTCGCGGTGCCGGTACTCTCGGGCCTGGCCTTCACCCATTTCTGCCTTGCCCGCCTGGAACGCCTTCGCACGGGCGCTTGATCCAGGTCAAGCGCCCGGAACACGGTTGGTATCATGCTTGTCCAACAAAAGAGGCCGGCGCCGGATCCGGTGCTTTGTAACCGAACATCCCTCGAACATTCCTGAAAGGAAGCTGACATGAGCAATGCACAGACCCCCGTCGATGTGTCCAAGGAACAACTGGTGCAGGATTTCAAGGTGCTGGTCGCCGATGCCGAGGCCCTGCTCAAGGCCACGGCGAGCCAGAGCGGCGAGGCGGTTGCGGCGATGCGCGCGCGCGTGACCGAGTCGCTGGCCGTGGCCAAGGACAAGCTCAGCGAGGCCGAACGCGTGGCGCTGGCCAAAGCCAAGGCGGCCGCGGCTGCCACCGACGAATACGTGCACGAGAAGCCCTGGCACGCGGTGGGTATCGCCGCCGGTATCGGCCTGGTGATCGGCCTGCTGATCGGCCGCCGTTAGGCCGGCGATGGCGCAATCTCCCGCGCCCGAGGAAACGGGCGGGTTGTTCGCGTCGGTGAAGGGTGTGGCGGCGAGTCTGCTCGCCATCGTCCAGACGCGGCTTGAACTGCTCGCCGCCGATGTCGCCGAAGAGCGTGAGCGGCTGACCTCGCTTCTGGTTCTGGTGCTGCTCGCGCTGTTCAGCTTCGGCGTCGGCATTGTGCTGCTGGCGCTGCTGGCGGTGATCGCGCTGTGGGAATCGAGCCGCCTGCTCGCGCTGGGCGCGCTGATCGGATTCTTCCTGTGCTTTGGCGGGGTGTTCGCCGCGTTGGCGTTCAACCGTCTGCGCGCGGCGCCGCGGATGTTCGATGCCAGCATCAGCGAATTGCAGAAAGACCGTGACCAGCTGGAGAACCGGCCTTGATCGGGCGCGGTGAGGCCGCGGCCCTGCGCCGCGCCCGTTTACAGGCCGTCGTCGCTGCGCAGCGCGAGACGCTGGCCGCACAGTGGCGCGGCGTGCAGCCCGCGCTGCGCATCGCGGATCGCGGCGTTGCGCTGGCGCGCAGCGCGGCCCGTCATCCCCTGCTGGTGGTGGCTGCCGCCGCCGCGCTGGTGACCTGGCGCCCGCGGCGCGCGCTGCAATGGGTCCAGTATGGTGTGATGGGGTGGCAGCTGCTGCGCCGCTTCAGCGCCACAGACCCAAAAAAATAATCAATTAAATCAATTAGTTAAATTAATACACGGGATCAGGGCAGTACCGGGTAGTCGGTATAGCCCCGGGGTCCCGGTGTGTAGAAGGTGCTGCTGTCGGGCGCGTTCAGCGCTGCGCCGCGGCGGAACCGTTCGGGCAGGTCGGGATTGGCGAGGAAGGGCACGCCGAACGCGACGGCATCCACCAGGCCTGCGCCAATCGCGGCCGCGGCTTCATCGGCGCTGTAACCCATGTTGGCAATCAGCACGCCTTGGAAGTTCTGGCGCGCCGGTGTCAGCACATCGCCCTTCTGTTGCTGGAAAAAATCACCCCGCATGACGTGCAGGTAGGCGAGCTTGTAGCGGTTGAGCCTCTGCGCCACTGTGGCGATCAGGGTGGCCGGGTCGCTGTCGATCATGCTGTTGTAGCTGTTCAGCGGCGACAGGCGCACGCCGACACGGTCGCTGCCCCAGACTTCGCACACCGCCTCGACCACTTCACAGAGCAGCCGCGCGCGGTTTTCTATCGGGCCGCCGTAGGCGCCGCTGCGCTTGTTGGCGCCGTCACGCAGGAATTCGTCGAGCAGGTAGCCATTGGCGCCATGCACTTCGACGCCGTCAAAGCCGGCGGCTTTGGCGTTTTCCGCGGCCTTGCGGAAGCCGGCGACGATGCCCGGCAGTTCGTCATCACGCAGCACGCGCGGCACGACATAGGGTTTCTTGCCTTCGGGCGTGTGCACTTCGTCGCCGGTGATCGGGATCGCGCTCGGCGCTACCGGCTGCGCGCCGCCGTTGAGCAGCGGATGGCAGGCGCGCCCGCCGTGCCAGATCTGCAGGAAGATGCGGCCGCCTTTGGCATGCACCGCATCGGTGACGGCTTTCCAGCCGGCGACCTGTGCCGCGGAGTAGATGCCCGGTTCCATCCAGAACGAGGAGTGGCCTTCCATCGCCATGGTCGCTTCGGCAATGATCAGGCCGGCGCCGGCGCGCTGGGCGTAGTACTCGGCCATGATTGCGGTGGGCACATGGTCAGCATCGGCGCGGCAGCGGGTGAGCGGCGCCATGAGGATGCGGTTGGGTGCGGCGATGGCGCCGAATTGGA
Source organism: Betaproteobacteria bacterium (assembly GCA_021300125.1). Taxonomy (GTDB): domain Bacteria; phylum Pseudomonadota; class Gammaproteobacteria; order Burkholderiales; family SG8-41. The sequence continues at coordinate 7,516 of JAJTHX010000047.1, forward strand.
TGGGGCTGTGCAGGTCGGGCATGCGAATCTCCGGGTGTTGAGGGCAAACTCCGCAAAAGATCGGGGCGCCGGCCGGATTTGCAAGTCCGGCGCGGTGCGCTGTCATGGGCAGCGGCTGTCCAGCGGTTGCCCTGCTTTTTTACTTGATCAGGGACTGCATCACCAGCGATTTCATCAGTGCGCGGTAGTAGAGCCGCGGCTCGCCCGGAGTGTGTGCCATGTACACCACCACCAGTTCCTCTTTCGGATCGACCCAGAACATGGTGCCGTTGGCGCCGCCCCAGTTGTAGTCGCCGACGGTGCCGGTGACAGCGGATTCGCCGGTGGCGGTGCGCACCGCCATGCTCAGGCCGAAACCGTAGCCGGCGCGCGAGGGGTCGGTGGCGGCCACCCGGTTGTCGATGGTGCTGCCGAGGTGGTCGGCGGTCATGTAATCGACCGTGGTCTTGCCAAGGATGCGCGCGTCACCGAGCTGCCCCCTGTTGAGCAGCATCTGCGCGAAACGCAGGTAATCGCCGGCGGTGCCCGCGGCGCAGGCGCCGCCGCAGTCGAATTTCGGTGCAGGGCCGGAATGCACGGTCACCGACTGCGGGCGGCCGGTGTCGGGATTGACCGGCAGTGCCTTGGCGTAGCGGTGCATCTTGTCCTTGGGGATGCTGAACGCGGTGTCGTTCATGCCCAGTGGTTTCCAGATGCGTTCCGCGAGGATCTCGCCGAGTCTCTGCCCGGTGATGCGCTCAAGCAGGATGCCGAGCACGTCGATCGAGACGCTGTATTCCCACACCGTGCCGGGATGGTGCACCAGCGGCAGGCCGGCGATCTGGTTGATGAATTCGTCGGCGCTCATTTTCAGCGCGGTGGTGGTGGATGAAGCCGGGTGCAGGGCATGCAGCGGGCTTGCGCCGCGCGCGCCGTAGGTGAGGCCCGCGGTGTGGCGCATCAGGTCCTGCACCACCATCTGCCGTTTGGCCGGCACGCGTTCGATCACTGGTTTGCCGTCGGCGCCGGTCTTGACCACGCCGACCTCCATCTTCGCCAGTTCCGGGATGTGCCTGCCCACCGGATCGCCGATCAGCAGGCGGCCTTCCTCGTAGAGCGACATCGCACCGACCGCGGCCATCGGTTTGGTCATCGAGGCCAGGCTGAAAATGGTGTCGGTGGTCATGCGCACGTTGTTCTGCTTGTCACGCCAGCCGAAGGCTTCGTGATAGACCAGACGTCCCTTGCGCGCAACGGCCACCACCATGCCCGGCAGGTGGTTTTTTTCGATGTGGGCGTTGATCACCGGGCCGATGCGCGCAAGGCGCTCGGAGGACATGCCCACCGATTCGGGGCGCGCACGGGGCAGCGGGTCGTTGGCGAGGGCGGGTGCAGCGGACAGCGAACAGGCGAGCGCGAGCAGCGCCGTGGCGGCGGATGTTGCTGATTTCATTGTTGTTATCCTCCCTGAAGGAAAATGCAGGTTACGCCCCGCGGTGGCGGGCGTAAAGCACCGCACCGCATTTCCCGCTTTGACTGTCGCCTTGGTTATCATGGCGGCATAAAAAAGGGAGGGGCAGGCCATGCGCTTTATGTTCGGATGGTTGACGTTTTCAGGTTTGGTGCCCGCGAGCCGGCTGTTCCTGGCCGCGCTGTTGTCCGCGCTTGCGCTGGTCACCAGCGGTTGCGCCGGCACCGGTCTTCAGCAGTCAGGCGCGGCACCGAAGAACATCATCATCCTGTTTGCCGATGGCGCTGCGCCTGTGCAGTGGGACTTCGGCAAACGCTCCAGTGAAATCCTGCGTGGCCAGTCCTTTGCCGTCACCGATATCGTGTTTCGCGATGGCGTTCTGGGCCTGCTCTCGACCCATCCGCACGGACCTTACGTCACTGATTCCGCCGCGGCGGCCTCCGCGATGTCCACCGGCTACAAGGTTGAAAACGGCGCGGTGTCGATCACGCCCGACGGCCAGTCGCGGACCACGCTGATGCAGGCGGCCAAGGCCGCGGGCAAGCGCATCGGCCTTGTGACCACCGCCACGGTCTATGACGCAACACCCGCGGCATTCTCGATCAATGTCCGCTCGAGGCGTGACTCGCAGCAGCTGGTGGATTTGTACGCGGTCCTGCGGCCGGATGTCCTGATGGGCGGCGGCGCCGACTACTTCATGCCATCGGCGATGCCTGGCGGCAAGCGCAGGGACGGCCGCGACGTGATCGCCGAATTCCGCGATGGCGGACATGCCGTCGCGCGCAGCACTGCGGAACTGAGGGAGGTATCGGCGCCAAGACTGCTCGGCCTGTTCGCGGCGGGTGACATGGCTTTTGAGCTCGATCGCGATCCAGCTGCCGAACCTTCGACTGCTGAAATGACCGTGGCTGCGCTGCGTGCGCTGTCGCAGGACAGCCCCCGCGGGTTCGTGCTGCTGGTGGAAAACGAGAACACCGACACCGCCGGCCATGCCAATGATGCACCGTCGCTGATGCGCGCGCTGTGGGCGTTCGATGATGCGGTGAAGGTCGCGCTGGAGTTCCAGCGCCGCAACCCGGACACGCTGGTGATCGTCACCGGTGACCACGAGACCGGCGGCTTTTCGCCGACTTACGCGCAGAAGGATCTGGCGTCCATGGCCAGTGCCAACCGCTTCACGGCCGGCGACGAACAGTTCCGCATGCTCGAGCGGGTCAGCATGTCGCTGGGCATGCTGCGGGAAAAACTCGGCAACAAGCCCGAGGCTGCAACGCTGGATGCCCTCATCGGGCGGCACTTCCCTGGTTTCCGGTTTGACGACGACCTGCGCGCGCTGTTGCTCGCAGGCAAACCGCTGGAGCGCAATTTCACCTATATCCCGCACAACCTGATCGGACGCATGGTTTCACGCCAGACCGGGTTTTACTGGGGCACCTCGGGACACACGTCGGAACCGGTTGCAGTCGGCGCCATCGGCCCCGGCGCCGAACTGTTCCGCGGCTACCAGGACAATACCGACTTCGGCAAGCACCTGCACCGCCTGCTCGGGCGCTGAGCGCCCGGGCAGGGGTCGGCGCAGCGGATCAGGATTCCGGCTTGATGCCGGCTTCAGCGACGACTTTTTTCCAGCGCGCAAGCTCGCTGCGGATCATCTCCGCCATCTCCTGCGGCGTGGTCGAAGTCGGCACCATGCCGATGCCCTCGAGGTGCCTGACCACGCCGGGATCTTCGACCGCGCGTTTCATTTCGGCGTTGATCCGCCGCACCACGTGCGCCGGCGTGCCGGCCGGTCCGAGGAAGCCGTACCAGGTGGTGTTGTTGAAGCCCGGGTAGGTTTCGGCGATGGCGGGGATGTCGGGCAGGGCTTTCAATCGCACCGGATGGCCGATGGCGATGGCGCGTGCCTTGCCGCTGGCCATGTGCGGCTGCCACGGGGCTGCGCCGCCGAATATCGCCTGCACGCGGCCGGCAAGCAGGTCGGCGGTGGCGGCACCGCCACCCTTGTACGGCACATGGGTGAATTTGGCACCGGTGAGCGAGGTCAGCAGTTCCATGCCGAGGTGGTTGGGCGTGCCGGTGCCGGGCGAGGCAAAGTTGATCTTGCCCGGCTGTGCCCTGGCCAGCTCAACCAGTTCGCGCACGCTTTTCACCGGCACCGAGGGATGCACCACGATCAGGAAAGGGACGTAGACGCCGACGCCGATCGGGGTGAAGTCCTTCACCGGGTCGTAGGCCAGCTTGCTCCCGAAGGCGGCGCTGACCACCAGCCCGCCCGAGGTGCCGAGCACCAGGGTGTATCCATCGGGTGTGGCCTTGGCGGCGAGGCCGTGGCCCAGCGTCGAGCCGGCGCCGGGGCGGTTGTCGATCACGAAGGTGGTGCCCATTTTCTCGGCGAACCAGTTGCTGAATGCACGCGCTGTGGGGTCGGTCGTGCCGCCGGGCGGGTAGGGCACGATGATGCGCACGGGCTTGGTCGGATATTTGGGTTCGGCGGCCAGTACGGGTGCGACCGTGACCGCTGTCAGGGCAACAACGCCTATCAGCATGGGCAGCATGTGTTCTCCTCAATGAGTGTCAGGAATGCGTCCGCCGTCTTCGCGGCGTTGATGACGCGGGTTTCAGTGCTCGCGCATCGCGCGCGCCTTTTTCGCGGCCGGGCGGTCCCAACAAGTGCGCAGCCAGGCATCAAGCTTGGGCCAGCGGCTGACATCAATGGACAGCGCACGATACAGCGCACTGGCGACATTGAGGTCGGAGATGGAAAAGGCGGGGCCGGCGAGCCAGGGCGACTTGGCGAGTGCGCCCTCGAGCACGTCGAAAGCGGGTTGCACCTGTTTCCACGCGGCCGCCGCAACGGCGGCGTCGCGATCCTCGGGTTTCTCGGCCACGGTGTTGCGCACGTAATCGACGATCTGGCGGTCGAGGCGGTCGGTCTCCCACAGGCTCCACTGCCAGCACAGCGCTTCCAGCTTCGGATCGGCCGGGTAGAGCGGGCTTTTGTGTTTCTTGGCGAGGTACATGTTGATCGCCATTGACTCTGACAGGATGAAGCCGTCGTCGTCGAGGGTCGGCACGCGTGCGTTGGCATTCAGCGCGAGGTAGTCCGTGGTCCGGGTCTCGGGCGAGCGCGGCAGGAATTCCTTGTGTTCGTATTTCAGGCCGAGTTCGCCGGCCAACCAGATGACGCGCAGGGCGCGGGAGTGCGCCGATCCGTACAGCTTGAGCATGAGGTTCCTCCGTTGGAGCCCCAATATGCGGGGCCTTGCGCATTTTAGCCGTTGCGGACGGCGATGCTTCAGTTCCGGCCGGCGCGCGTTTCGATGATGCGCTGCACCAGGGGGTGAGCCACCTTGCGCTCGGTGCCGATGGCATAGAAGCGTTCCTCGACGCCGTCGCAGATGCCTATCCGGCGCAAACCCTGTTGTTCGGTCAGGGATTTTTCGCCGATCTCGGCCGCCGGAAACACGCCGAGGCCGGCGGCGCCGAAGGTCGCGAGCATCGCGCTGTCCTCGAATTCGCCCGTGATCTTCGGCTTCACGCCGTGGCGCTCGAACCACTGGTCGAGCTGGGCGCGAGCCGAAACATGGCGGGTGGGCAGCAGCACCGGCAGCCGTGACAGGCTGTGCGGAAAGCCGCGCCGGGCCTGCGCCTGCAATGCCGGCGGCGCATACCAGGCGATGCCCGAAGCGCCGAGGGCGTGGCTGTAGAGCTTCAGGTTGCTGCCGGTCGGGGCCGGCCGGTCAGCGAGCACGAGGTCGAGCCGGTGCAGGGCGAGATCGCCGAGCAGATCGTCAAATTCGTCTTCAAGGCACACCAGGTGCAGGTTTTCGTGGGCCAGCGCCGGGCGCAGCAGCCGGTGCGTGGCGAGCTTGGAGACGCCGTCGGAGATGCCCACGGCCAGGCGCAGGCCCGGCTGGCTGGCGGCATCACGCACCAGTTCCGGCAGGCGCTCGCCCAGCTGGAAGATCTGTTCGGCCTGGCCGAGGGCGGCCTGTCCCGCCTCGGTCAGGGCCAGCCCGCGGCCGGCGGGTTTGAACAGGGCATAGCCGAGGTCGCGTTCGAGGGCATGGACCTGGGCGCTGACCGTCTGGATCGCCATGCCGAGGCGCGCGGCGGCGCCGGTGACGCTGCCTTCGCGGGCGACGACCCAGAAGTAATACAGGTGCCTGTAGCTGAAGTTCCCGGACATTAAGTTCCCGTAAAAGCGTTCCCGTAAATACTTTCCTGAAAAAAAGTTCCCTTAAATATTCCCAAAATAATGGAAATAAATGCAGAGATTATCTGCTTTTTATGGATAGTTGGCCAGCCTAACCTGCACGCCGTCAACCCGACAAAGAGGAGGTGTCAGATGCAAGTCCAGATCGACTGCAAGGCCCGGCTCGAAAACGATGTGCGCAGCAGCGCCGAGGAGCGGGTGCGTTTTGTGATGCGCCGCCTTGTGCAGCGGGTGTCCCGCGCCGTTGTCCTCCTGTCCGACATCAACGGCCCGCGTGGGGGCGTCGACAAATGCTGCCAGGTCACGCTGAAGACCGAGGGCAAAGGCGTGCTGGTGATCCGCACGCTGGCCGCGGACTGGCGCAGCGCGCTCGACCAGGCGCTGCAGCGCGCGGTGCGCCTGCTGACGCGGGTCTGGCAGCGGCGCGGCGATCCTGCGGTGCTGAGGCAGGCCAAGCGGCGCGCGCTGCGGCATGCGCTTGAGGTGCAATGAACCCGTCAATGCAGGAGGATCCTCCATGAAATGTCCCGTCTGCAGGGAAGTCACGCTGACCATGGCCGAGCGACAGGGTGTCAACATTGATTACTGCCATCAGTGTCGCGGCGTCTGGCTCGACCGCGGCGAACTGGAAACACTGATCCGCCGCACCGGGGTCAGCCAGCCTGCGCGCGGTGTTCGCCCGGCCGACTACCGTTATGGCGGGCAGACGCAGCGTAGTGAGGCCGGGCAACGGAACTACGGCTGGCACAAATCCTGGCTGGCTGGAATTTTTGACTGAGCCATGGAGTTTGCGCCGATGAAACCAGGCGAATCCCCGGACCATTACCGTTCTGCGGCCAGGGTGCTGGCCCTGGCCTTGCCCGCCGACGGTCGGCTGTCTTCAGGCGAGCGTGAGGCGCTGCAGTCCAGGCATCATGAGCTGCGGCGGCTGGGCGTTGCGCCCGAGCTGCTCGACCTTGAGGTGCAGTCCTGCGCCGCCTGGTTGCTTGTGGCGCGCGATCCGGACTGGGAGGGCCCCTGCCTGCCCGGGCCGCAGGCCCTGCGGGATGTCCTCGCGGAGATCGGCGACCGGGACGACCGGCATCGCCTGTTCCGGTTCTGTGCCGACTTGGCCGATTCCGACGGCGAACCGAGTGAAGGTGAATCCAGGCTGCTTGCTGCCACGCTTGAGCAGATGGGCATCCATCGCGGCATGCTCGCGCTGGACGAGGCGGGCCGCAGTCTGGCGCTGGGAAGGGCCTGAG
>JAJTHX010000328.1 GCA_021300125.1 Betaproteobacteria bacterium
GACATCGTGGTTGCCGAGCGCAACGGCTCGCCGGTACTGGTGCGCCACATCGCGACGCTGTCAGTAGACTCGGTGCCGCGTCAGGGCGTCATCGGCCAGGACGACGACCCCGACATCGTCTCCGGCGTGGTGCTGATGCGCCGCGGCGAAAACCCCGGCGAGGTGCTGGCCGCGGTCAAGGAGCGCGTCGCCCAGCTCAACGCCAAAGGCCTGCCCAAGGGCGTCGAGATCGTTCCCTTCTACGACCGCACCTGGCTGCTCGACAAGACCCTGAAGACCGTGTTCGGCAACCTGGTCGAAGGCGCGATGCTGGTCATGCTGGTGCTGCTGCTCTTTCTCGGCAACCTGCGCGCCGCAGTAATCGTGGCGCTGATCATCCCGCTGTCCCTGCTCGGCACCTTCCTCGGCCTGACCTGGCTTGGCATACCCGCCAACCTGCTGTCACTGGGCGCGATGGACTTCGGCATCATCGTCGACGGCGCGGTGATCGTGGTCGAGAACGTGTTCCGGCGGCTATCGGAAGCGCATGGCACGCTGCGGCCGCGGGAGCGCATCCAGGAAATCATCGACGCGGTGGTCGAGGTCGGCCGGCCGACGCTGTTTTCGATGCTGATCATCATTGCCGCGCACATCCCGATCTTCACGCTGCAGCGCCACGAGGGCCGCATCTTCGCGCCGATGGCCTATTCCGTGACCTCGGCGCTGGTCTGCTCGCTGATCTTCTCGCTGACCCTGGTGCCCCTGCTGTGCAGCCTTCTGCTGCGCAAGAACCTGCCGGAAAAGGAAAACTGGCTGGTGCACCACTGCAAGCGCCTCTATGAACCGGCGCTGCGCTGGGTGCTCGCGCACAGCCGCAAGGTGGTGATCGCCGCCACGCTGGCGCTGGTGGCCAGCCTCGCGCTGGTGCCGCGGCTGGGCACCGAATTCCTGCCCGAGCTGAACGAGGGCTCGGTGTGGATCAACATTCCGCTGCACCCCAGCGTTTCGGTGAGCGAGGCCCGCAACCAGATGGCCCAGATCCGCGCCGCGATCGCACACATCCCCGAGATCAACACCATCGTGTTCAAGGCCGGCCGCCCCGAGGACGGCACCGATCCCAAGCTGATCAGCATGGCCGAGTTCCTGATCGACATCAAACCCGAGTCCGAGTGGAAGCGAAAAGTCAGCAAGCAGGACATCCTGCGCGAAATGGAACAGGCACTCGACAAATTGCCGGGCGTGCAGGCGAGCTTCTCACAGCCGATCCGCGACAACATCCTGGAATCGATCTCGCAGATCGATGGCCAGATCGTGATCAAGGTCTTCGGTGACGACCTCGCGGTGCTGCGCGGCACCGCCGGTTCGGTCCTCGCCGCCATCGCCGACGTACCCGGCGTGACCCGGGCGATGATCGACCGCCAGGGCGAACTGCCGCAGGACCTGATCGAGATCGACCGCGCCCAGGCCGCGCGTTACGGCCTCAACATCGCCGATATCCAGGATGTCATCGAAACCGCGCTCGGCGGCCGCGAGGCCACCACCATCTGGGAAGGCGAACGCCGCTACGGCGTGGTGGTGCGCGTGCCGCCGGAACAACGCTCGCTGACCCAGTTGCGCGACCTGCTGCTGACCACCCCCGGCGGTACTTTCATCCCCCTCGCACAGGTGGCCACCTTCCGTACCATCGGCGGCAGCATGAACATCAGCCGCGAGAACGGCGGGCGGGTGATCGCGATCGGTGTCTTCATCGAAGACCGCGACATGGGCTCGGTGGTCACCGACATGAAGCAGCGCATCGCGCAGAAAGTGAAGCTGCAGCCCGGCTACTCGATGTCGTGGTCGGGCGAGTTCGAGAACCAGGAGCGCGCGATGAAGCGGCTGTCGGTGATCGTGCCGATCTCGATCCTGCTGATCTTCCTGCTGCTGTTCGATGCCTTCGGCTCTTTCCGCAGCGCGCTGCTGATCATCCTCAACATCCCCTTCGCGCTGATCGGCGGCATCCTCGCCCTGCTGATCACCGGCATCCCGCTGTCGGTCTCGGCGGCGATCGGCTTCATCGCCCTGTTCGGCCAGGCGGTTTTGAATGGCGTGGTGATGGTGTCCTACTTCAACCAGTTGAAGAATGCCGGCGCCGCCCCCGAGGACGCGGTGATCACCGGTTCGCTGGTGCGCCTGCGCACCGTGCTGATGACCGGCCTGCTGGCGATGATGGGCCTGATGCCGATGGCCCTGTCACACGACATCGGCTCCGAAACCCAGAAACCGCTCGCCGTGGTAGTGATCGGCGGCCTGATCTCGGCCACCATCCTGACCCTGATCGTGCTGCCCGCGCTGTATGTGATGTTCGAGCGCCGCTGGCACAAGGGGCATCACGGCCGGAAGGACGAATCGGCAGAGGCACAGATCGTGCACTGAAACAGCCAGCGGTTCCTGGACGTTTCCGCAGGGGTCAATGCTTCAGGGTGTCCTGCTCCAGCGCCCCCAGCATCCGCCCCGCCACAAACACCGATCCATTCTGCAGGCGTTCCGGCAGCACCTGCGGCAACACCGTCACCGAAGGCACGCGGCATTCATTCAGCGCATCCTGCAGCAATGCGCTGATTTCGGCGACATCGTCCTGCGGCTGCAGCGGCCAGGCGTAGCCTTCAAACAGTGACTCGTCGAACGGCGTGCTGAGGCTCAGGCGCAGTTCGCCGGCGCCATTGTCGAGGCGGTGTGCCGACAGCACGGCCTCGGGGTCGCCGACGGCCATGCGAAAGCGGCGCAGGTGGTTACCGAGGAACAGGCTGAGCGCGGCCTCGAGCTGGGCGCGGCGTCCGGCGTGGGCCGCCTGGGTCAGCGGCTGCGGCGGTCGCGGCATGGGCAGGATTTCGAGGCCGGGCTGGGCCAGCTGACGCGCCAGCTCGCGGGTAAAGGGCATGCCCCAGGTGCCGATGTTCGAAGCCGACTCAAGGAACGACGGCAGGTGTTGCGGCGTCACGCCGGCACCGACGAGGAAGCGCAGGTGAACCTGCTCGCGGCTGCCGCTCACCATGATCGGCTCGGGCTGAAGCGTGTCCAGTGGTGCGCGCTGTGCGGGATCAGCCGCGGCGCGCCACAGCGCCGCCGGCGACAGCGCATCCAGCGCCCCGGCACTGACCAGCGCATTGCCCATGCCGAAGTTGCGGGTGACGCCGATGGCGCCGTGCTGCTCGAGCAGGCCGCGCAGCACATGCAGTTCGGGCACGGCGCCGGCCACCGTGCAGGGCTTGCGCGCGCCGGCGACAATCACCAGCGGGATGGCGAAAAAGCGCAGGCCGATGCCTTCGCCGTGGCGATCGATGGCGGCAGCCAGCAGTCGCGAGGCGCGCAGCGACTGCGCCGGCAGGGCCAGCGCAGCGCGAATGGCCGCATCATCGCCAGCCTCGAGGGCCCGGCAAATCTCGGCATCCAGCGCCGCGTCATTCGCAGCCGCCGGCGCGGCAGCGGGCCGCGGATCGGGCAATGCGATGTTCGGGTCAAGGGTGTTCAACGGGGCATTGCTCCATCCGCCTTGGTTCAGTCCACTTTGGCTCCGGAAGCCTTTACCGCACGCCCCCACTTCTCGATTTCGCTGCGGATGAAGGCGGTGAACTGCGCCGGCGTGTCGCCGACGAATTCAGCCCCTTCTGCGACCATCCGGTCGCGCAGGTCCGGGGCCTGCAGGGCCCTGGTGGATTCCGCGTGCAGCTTGTTGATGATCGCCTGCGGCGTGCCGGTGGGCACCGCCATGCCGAACCATGAACCGGTTTCGTACCCCTTCAGCCCCTGCTCGTCGAGGGTGGCGATATCCTTCGCCGCGTCCACGCGCTTGAGGCTGGTCACGCCCAGTGCGCGCAGGCGCCCGCTGCGGGCATGCGGCAGCGTTGACACCATCGCGCCGAAATAGACCTCGATGTGGCCGGCAATGATGTCGGCGATCGCCGGCGTCGCGCCCCTATACGGCACATGCACCATTTTCACGCCGGCCATGGTCTTGAAAATCTCGCCGGCGAGGTGGTGCGGACTGCCGACGCCGGTGGAGCCGTGGCGCAGCGCGTTCGGGTTGGCCCTGGCGATGGCGATCAGCTCTTTCGCATTTTTCGCCGGCAGCGAGGGGTGCACGACCACGATGCCCGGCACCTTGGCGAAATTGGTGACATAGGCGAAATCGCGCAGCATGTCGTAGTTGAGTTTGGGATACAGCGTCGGGTTGATCGCGTTGGCCACCGTCGGCATGAACAGCGTGTAGCCGTCAGGCGGCGCCTTCGCCCCGAGTTCGGTGCCGATGTTGGTGCCGGCACCAGGCCGGTTGTCGACGATCACCTGCTGGCCCCAGGCTGCGGCAAGTTTTTGCCCCACCGCGCGGGCCAGCATGTCGGAAGTGCCGCCGGGGGTATAGCCGACGATGTAGCGGATGGTGCGGTTGGGGTAGTTCGCCGCGGCATCCTGCGCCATGGCCACAGGCGCAAGGCCGGTCATGGCGATGGCAGCCAAGACTGAATATAAGTATTTGTTTTTTAACATTATTTTCTCCTCCTCGATGAATGATGTCGGTCAGTCGACGCGGGCACCGGATTCCTTCACCACCCGCCCCCATTTCGCGAAATCGGCGCGCACAATCTTGACGAAGGATTCGGCGCTGCCGCCGACAGCATCGGCACCGCGCGCATTGAGGGTCTTCACCAGGTCGGGTGACGCGAGAGCCTCGTTGAGCGCCGTGTTGACGCGCCGGACCGCCGCCGCGGGCGTGCCCGCCGGCGCAAAAATGCCGAACCAGTTGATGACCTCGTAGCCCTTGACAGTTTCGGCAATGGCCGGCAGTTCCGGAAACGCTGCAGAGCGCTTCGGACTGGTCACCGCGAGACCGCGCAGCTTGCCGGCCCTGACCTGCGGCGACAGGGGCACGGCACTGGAAATCGTCAGCGCGATCTGGCCGCCCAGCATGTCGGTCACCAGCGGGCCCACGCCCTTGTAGGGAATATGCTCCATGCGCGTGCCGGTCATCGACTTGAACAATTCCATCGCCAGATGGCTCGACGAGCCGCTGCCGCCGGAACCGTAGTTGACCTTGCCGGGGTTGGCTTTCGAGTGGGCGATCAGTTCCGCCACCGTTTTGGCGGGAAAGCTGTTGCTGCTCGCCATCATCAGCGGCACCGCGACAAACTGCACCACGGGCGAAAAATCCTTGAGCGCGTCGTAGCCGACCTTCTGGTAGAGGTGCGGATTGATCACGTGCGGGATCGAGGAAAACAGCAGGGTGTATCCGTCGGCGTTGGCTTTGGCCGTGATCTCGGTGGCGATCAGCCCGCCAGCACCACCGCGGTTGTCCACCACGACCTGCTGGCCCAGCCGCTCGGTGAGCTGCTGCGCAGCGATTCGGCCGAGAATGTCGGCAGCCCCGCCCGGAGGGAAACCGACAACCAGCCGCACCGGACGGTTGGGGTAATCACTGGCCGCCACCGGCATGGCCACGGAATAAACCGCCGCGCCGGCCAACGTCAGCGTTGCCAGACTTCTGATCGGTGTGTTCATTGCTGCGCTCCTCTTGCTGATGATTTACCAGCCGCTGCCGGCACCCTGCTCCACAGCAGCATTCATGCCATCCCCAGGCACCGGATCACCAGCCGAGCACGTAGGCCGGACGGCGCGGATCCGCACCGCCATGGAGCACGCCCTGGCTGAAATCGTTGACGATCGTACACACCGAACCGGCCAGCCAGGTCATGTCGTCCCACTAGTAGATCTTGTGGCCCATTGCGGCCAATGCATCTGCGGTGGCTTTGTCGATGCGCGACTCCAGGTACAGACGACCAGGGAAGTATGGATGGGGCTCGAAGGAACCGGGATAGCTGTAACTGGCGAAACGCGGCGCCTCCACCGCATCCTGCACCGACATGCCGAAGACGTTGATGTTGAGGAAGACCTGGATCATGGCCTGGATCTGCACATCGCCGCCGGGCGTGCCGAAGGGCATATAGGCGCGGCCGTTTTTCAGTGCCAGCGCAGGATTGGGTGTCAGCCTGGGGCGTTTGCCCGGCGCTACCGACGACGGATGCCGGGGGTCGGACCAGGACTGCGTGCCGCGGCCCGAGCACAGGATACCAACGCCGGGAATGATCGGCGTCTTGTCGGAGCCATCGGACGGCGTTGCCGAGAAGGCGTTGCCGTGACGGTCGATGACACAGAGATAGGACGTGTCACCGGGACCCGGCGCTTCGTCGGGCTGCGGCTCGGGCATGCAGATGTTTTCCAGTTCGGTCAGCGACTTTGGATCACCCGCAGGCGGCATCCCCGGCCAGGCGCGATCGCTGCGGATCAGCGAGCGCCGCCAGCCGGCGTATTTCTCCGAGAGCAGCCCGGTCAGCGGCACCTTGACGAATTTCGGGTCGCCGAAATGCTGGTGGCGGTCGGCGAAGGCCAGCTTCAGCGCCTCGGTCACCACATGGATGTACTGCGGCGTGTTGTGGCCCATCGCCTTCAGGTCATAGCCTTTGAGGATGTTCAGTGCCATCGGCAGCGCCGGCCCCTGCGACCAGGGTCCGCAGGCATGCACCTCAAGGCCGCCGAACTTCGATTTCACCGTGGGCTCGAAATTGACCTTGAAGCCGGCGAAGTCCTCGTAACGCATCAGGCCGCCCTGCCCGGTGATCCACTTCGAAACCGCCTTCGCGATATCGCCCTTGTAGAAGGCATCACGCGCCGCCTGCAAGCCGGCCTTGCGCCCCTTGCGCTTCGCGGCGCGGCGCTCCTCGTCAGCCATGTACTTCAGCGTGCGGCCGAGGTCGGCCTGCACGAATACTTTGCCAGGCACCGGCGGCTTGCCCCCGGGCATGAACACCTTCCTGCTGGAGGGCCAGCGGCCGTAGTACTCGGTGTTTGCGCCGATGAAATCCGCCATCAGCGGATACATCGGAAAACCTTCGCTGGCAAAACGGATCGCTGCCGAGGCCACCTCGCCGAAACTCATGGTGCCGAAATGCTGGAGCGCGGTGATCCAGGCATCCGGGGCGGCCGGCACCACGCAGCGCTCGACACCCGGAGGAATCTTGCCGCCATGCTTTTTCTGGAAGTAGTCAGGCGTCACTGCAGCAGGCCACACGCCGAGGCCGTCGATGGAGCGCACCTTGCGGTCCCTGGCGGTATAGATGATCTGTGGCGCGACGCCGCCGAAGTTGACCTTCTCGGTCTGCAGCACGCCGATGGCGAGCCCCGCGGCAACGCCGGCATCGATGGCGTTGCCGCCGGCCTCGAGGATCTCGAATGCCGCATGCGCGGCCAGGTAATGACCCGCCGCGACGACGTGGCGGGTACCCATGATGGTCATGCGTTTCATCGACATGTAGTTTCTCCTGCAGGAATGACTTGTCTGAATCGCAGATTCTACCCCCGCCAGCAGACAAGGCCCTGCCGAAGTGGGGTGCGCGGCCTGCCCGGGCTTGGTAAACTCAGGGTAGAAATTCAACAATGCACTTCAGTTCCCGGAGGAAAAACATGAAATCACGTTTCCCAGCAGCCGCAGTGGCCGCACTGCTGATCGGCACGTTTGCACCGGTGCAGGCCCAGAACTACCCTGTCAAGCCGATCAGGATGATCATTCCCTTCGCCGCCGGCGGCAATACCGACATCATCGGCCGGATATTCCTGCCAAAAATGGGCGAAATACTCGGCCAGCAGATCATCATTGACAACCGTGGCGGCGCCGGCAGCATGATCGGCACCGAGGCGGTGATGCGCGCACCGGCCGATGGCTATACGCTGCTGCTCGCCTCTGCCGCGCATACCATCAACCCGGCGATGGTGAAAAAAATGCCTTATGACTCGATAAAGGACTTCACGCCCCTGGGGGTGGTCGCCGATGTGCCGACGGCCTTCGTGATACACCCCTCGCTGCCCCCGAAAAACGTCAAGGAATTCATCGCCCTGGCCAAGTCCCGGCCCAACGACATTTTCTACTCGACCTCGGGTATCGGTACTGTGGGACACCTGGCTGCGGAACTGCTGATTTCGACCGCCGGCATCAAGCTCACGGCAGTACACTACAAAGGTACCGGCCCCTCGATGGTCGATCTCGTCGGCGGGCACGTGCAGATGCAGTTCCCGAGCATGCCGGCTGCCGTGCCATACGTGGCGGCAAACCGCATGCGAATGATCGCGCAGACCGGCGAGAAGCGCTCACCCGCCGCGCCGTCAGTGCCTACCATGATCGAACAGGGCCACAAGGACTTCATCGTTTCCAGCGGCTTTGCCATGTTCGGTCCAGCCAACCTGCCAAAGCCGATCGCTGACCGCGTGAATGCGGCAATGGCACAGGCGCTGAAGGATCCGAAAATCAGCAAGACTCTGCTCGAGCAGGGCGCTGAACCAAATGGCAACTCGCCGGAAGCGCATGACAAGTTCAACCGCGCCGAAATACAGAAGTGGATGCGCGTGGTGAAGACCGCCGGCATTCCGCCGACCTGATGCGGCACGGCATAGCCGTGGAGTAAGATACGGGGCCGGATGGCCCCGTTTTTTTTTGGCGGCATCCGGAGCCGACGCCGACAGATCAAACCCGAAACCGAGAGCGCAATGACCCCTTTTGATTTCCAGTTTCCCTACACCTCCCAGCGCATGCCGGTGCTCGCGCGCAACTGTGTGGCCACTTCGCAACCTCTCGCTGCGCAGGCCGGCCTGCGCATGATGCTCAAGGGCGGCAATGCCGTGGACGCCATTCTCGCCACCGCAATCTCGCTAACCGTGCTGGAACCGACCAGCAACGGCATCGGCAGCGATGCGTTCTGCATCCTGTGGGATGGCAACAAACTGCACGGGCTCAACGCCTCAGGCCGCTCTCCGGCGGCGTGGACTCCGGAACGCTTCAGAGGGGCGCAAGCCATGCCCAACCGTGGCTGGGAATCGGTTACAGTGCCCGGTTGCGTGTCTGCCTGGGCTGAGATGTCAGCGAAATTCGGCAAGCTGCCCTTCGCCGATCTTTTCGAGCCTGCAATCCAGTATGCGAGCGAAGGCTACATGGTCTCCCCGACCATCGCACGGCTGTGGGCCAACCAGGCACCGGAACTGAAAAACCAGCCCGGCTATGCCGAAGCCTTCATGCCGCTTGGCCGAGCGCCGCTGCCTGGCGAGAAATTCTCCTTCCCCGCACAGGCCAAGACCCTGGCGCGTATCGCGGAAACCCGGGGCGAAGCCTTCTACAAGGGCGAACTCGCCGAGAAAATCGTGGCCTGGTCCAAACAGCACGGCGGCGCCATGACCCTGGAAGACCTGGCCTCCCACAGCAATGACTGGGTGGAACCCATCGGCATCGACTACCGTGGCTACACGCTGCACGAGATCCCGCCCAACGGTCAGGGCATTGCAGCACTGATCGCGCTGGGCATCCTCGAAAACTTTGACGTTGCCAAGCTGCCAGTTGATTCCGTGGACAGCATGCACCTGCAGATCGAGGCGATGAAACTGGCTTTCGCCGATATCAACGAATACGTCTCCGACCCGGCGACGATGCGGGTGACGCCATCGCAGATGCTGGACAAGGCTTACCTGAAGGAACGCGCAAAACTGATTGACATGGGCAAGGCACAGGAGCCGGTCCATGGCCATCCGGCCAGGGGAGGTACCGTCTACCTGACCGCAGCCGACGAGCGCGGCATGATGGTGTCGTACATCCAGTCGAATTTCGCCGGCTTCGGTTCCGGCGTGGTGGTGCCGGGTACCGGCATCAGCCTTCAGAACCGCGGCTTCGGCTTCAGTCTCAAACCGGGTCATGCCAATATCGTCGCGCCGCGAAAGCGCCCCTTCCACACCATCATCCCCGGCTTTCTCACCAAAAACGGCAAGCCGCTGATGAGTTTTGGCGTGATGGGCGGCTCTATGCAGGCACAAGGCCACATGCAGGTGGTGTCGCGAATGGTTGATTACAACCAGAACCCGCAGGCTGCCGCAGACGCGCCGCGCTGGCGCATCGACACCGGTCTCAAGGTGGGCATCGAACACGGCGTTGCCGGGGAAACGCTCTCGGCACTGCGTGCGCGCGGCCATGACATGCCGCAGGCCGACCGCTGGTCCACCGACTTCGGCCGCGCCCAGCTGATCTGCACCATGGAGCACGGCTACCTCGCCGCCTCCGAGCGCCGCACCGATGGCCAGGCCGTCGGCTACTGACCTGTTCAAGCCAATCAAATCGGAATAAAAAGCGGAAGCAACATTCGGCGGAAATCAAAGGAAGACATTCCATGCGCCAGAACATGCGGACCCTGCTTTGTATTGCGCTTTTTGCCACGACAAGGGCCCTGGCCCAGGGCACCCTGCCACCCATCCCGCAGGCCGTCGATGACGCTTACGCCCGAATTATCGCCCGCGGTGAAATCGGCGCAGCGATGGACTCGATCCGTGAGGCCGGTGTTCGCATGTTCGAGGAGCAGATCCGCATCAATGAAATCCCCGCGCCGCCGTTCAAGGAACAGATGCGGGCTGAGTACTACCTCATGCGCATGCGCGAGTTGGGCCTGCCCAATGCCCGCATCGACAAGGAAGGCAATGTCATCGGCATCCGTCCAGGCAGTGGCAATGGCCCCAAGCTGGTGGTCTCCGCCCACCTCGACACCGTTTTTCCCGAGGGCACCGACGTCAAGGTGCGCGAAAAGGACGGACGCTTCTATGCCCCTGGCATCTATGACGATGCGCTGGGCCTGACCAACCTGCTGATCCTGCTTGAAACGATGAACAAGCATGACATCCGCACCGTCGGAGACGTGATCTTTGTCGGTACCGTCGGCGAAGAAGAGCTTGGCGACCTGCGCGGCGTGAAGGCGCTGTTCCGTGAGATGAAGGACATTGACGGCTTCATCTCCCTAGACGGGGTCGGCCTTGGCCGCATCGTAAACCAGGCCACTGGCAGCCATCGTTACCTGGCCACCTTCAGTGGCCAGGGGGGCCACAGCTTCTCGGCATTCGGCCTGCCCAGCGCGATCCATGCAATGGGTCGCGCCGTTGCAAAGATCGGTGACCTGGTAACCCCGGACGATCCGAAAACGACCTTCACCGTTGGCACAGTCAGCGGCGGCACTTCGGTCAACGCCATCGCAGCCGACTCGACCATTGGCATCGACATCCGTTCCAACAGCAATGCCGCGCTGCTCGAGTTCGAAAACAAGTTGCCGGCAGCCCTGGAGGAAGCGGCGAACGAGGAAAACGCACGCTGGAAAGCATCTGTGGGCAACCTGATCCGGGTCGAGATCAAACAGGTTGGCAACCGTCCCGCTGGCATGACCCCGTTGGACTCCCCGATCGTCGCCGCCGCCCGCGCGTCCCTCCCCCGCGTCGGCGCCCGGCTTCGCTCGATCATCGCATCGAGCACTGACTCCAACACACCAATGTCGCTGGGCATTCCGGCCATCACCCTGAGCTCCAGCGGAACTGGCGGCGGCAGCCATTCGCCCGGCGAGTGGTATTCGCCCATCAACAACCATCTCGGCGCTCAGAACATTTTTCTTGTCACCGTTGCGCTCACCGGCCTCGATGGCGTGACCACGCCGCTGCTGCCGAAACGAACGCGCTGAACCTGGAGCCCCGGACATGAAGTATTCCCTCGGTGAACGCAGGGTTGTGTGCAAGGGTGACTGCTGGATAGCACCCAATGCCGTGCTCATCGGCAGTGTCATCCTGGAAAACAATGCCAGCATCTGGTGGAACTGCGTGCTGCGCAGTGATAACGAACTGATCACCATCGGCGAGAATTCACAGGTTCAGGACGGCTCGGTACTGCATGCCGACCCTGGCTTCCCGCTGATACTGGAAAAAAACGTCAGTGTGGGCCACATGGCGATGTTGCATGGCTGCAGCATCGGCGAAGGCAGCCTGGTCGGAATCGGCGCAGTGATCCTCAATGGCGCGAAAATCGGCAAGAATTGCCTGATCGGCGCACGCGCATTCATCGGCGAGGGCAAGGAAATCCCGGACGGTTCAATGGTGCTCGGCATGCCAGGCAGGGTGGTGCGACAGCTTTCACCGGAGGAAATTGCGCGCATCCGGGGCATTTCAGCGCATTATGTCCAAAACTGGCAGCGCTACCGAAACGAGCTCACAACCGACGAGTCCTGAGCCAACCGCACAACGGAGAGCCGCAATGACCGAGATGATGAAATACAGATTCCGGATCAGGACCCGCGGCGGCATGGCGGTGGACAACCTGTCGGTGCAGGCGCGCTCGCGCGAGGAAGCCGAGGCACGCATACGCCAGATCTACCAACACTGCGAAATCCTCGAGTTCAGCGAAATCGCTGCTGCCGGACGCGGCGAGGGCGCAGACCTTGAAAGCATGATTTCGCTGATCAGCCGGCAGGACGAACAGCGCTGAGCGTGAAGGCTGAGCCCGCCGGCCAAGCGCGCTTCAGCCGCCGGTACGGCCCGAATGCACCAGATGCAGGCCGGCGGCAACCTGGCGCCGGACGGCCGTTTCGCGCCCGGCGCTGAGCGCGGTGCGCGCTCCGGCAGGCACATTGCGGAGTGAAGGCTTCGCATCGCGCAAATGCGACTGCAGGAAACCGGCACCGACCAGTTCCTCCAGAAGATCGGCATAATCTCGCGCGCCGCGACTCGAAGGCGCATGAGCAAATACGTCTCGGTGACTGGCCGGGCTCTCTGCTAGGCTGACATTTTCGGCAATCCGGGTCGCGCAGACTTCGTTTCCGTAACGTTCACGCAACTGGCGCTCAATGTCCACGGACATGCGCCTGCGCGCGTCATAGCGGGTAATCAGATAGCGACGCGGGACACGGCGTTTGAGCACCTGCTCCAGCGCCTTCAGGGTACGCTCCATCTGCAAAGCACCCTTCAATGCCAGATAGTCGGCCGAAATCGGAATCAGCACCCCATCGGCGGCAAATACGCTGCTCAGGGACAGCACCCCCAGCATCGGGCAGGCATCCATCAGCACCGGATTTTGCTCAGCCTCGCGGTCCAGGGCCCGCGATAGACGGTAAAGCACGCTGGGCCCCTTGCCGAACTGGGTATCCACCTTGGACAAGTCCAGATGCGATGGCACCAGGCGCCAGCCATTGCTGGTCATGCACTGCAGCGAGGACAGCTGCGCCCCATGAGCGTAAAGGCCATAAAGGCTGCTCTCGGCCCTGGGGGCCGCAACGGCACAGACACCGGTCAAGTGCGCCTGGGGATCGAGATCGATCACCAGGGGGTCGGCAGCCCGGCGGGAGAGCAGGCCCGCCAGGTTCAGGGTCGTGGTGGTCTTGCCGACACCCCCCTTCTGGTTAAACACGGCGATACGGGCCACGTAATCTCCTGACTCGGTCTTGACTACTGAATGGAACGTTGATTTTGCCCTGTCAATCAAGACCTTGGCAACAAAAGCTGAAAAAATGATGAAAAAAACCACGCAAGCGATCAGGAGCCAAAGAATATGCAGTGCTTCAGCAGGCCCAAGTTGGAATAAAAATTCATTTAAATCAATAAATTAACTATCAATAGGAATAGGCACGAAGCGCCCTGCGGCAAAGAGCAATCCTCAGAATATGCCTAACTCCGCACAATCTTCACTACAGCAGCACCATCCAGAAGTCTTTGCAAAAATCAGCGCAACAACGTGCAAGCCGTCTGTGCGCCCCGCCCAGCCCGGATGTGCAAAAAGTCACACTCGCATCAACATTCGATTCAAAAATGCCGTCAATCCGGCTCAGAGGCGCGGACAT
The DNA here is from genome assembly GCA_021300125.1 of Betaproteobacteria bacterium. GTDB lineage: Bacteria > Pseudomonadota > Gammaproteobacteria > Burkholderiales > SG8-41. The sequence continues at coordinate 13,680 of JAJTHX010000328.1, forward strand.
AATGGGTTATCCTGCGGCAAAGTCAGGGAGAAATAAATGGCGTTTTATGTGTTTTACGTGATCGCGATTGTCGTGCTGATCCTGCATTTCACTGGTTGGCTCAAGCGCAATAATCTGGAATGGCTGATTCTGGTGCTCGCGGCCTCTGTATTCCCGGTCGTAATCTTTTTGCGCTGAACCCCGACCGCGACCCGCGCATTACTTCACCAGCAGGCTCAGCCCGCTAGCCAACAGCAGAACCCCCAGCAGACGCGTAAAAGTCTCGTTATCGACACGGTTGCCCAACCGCTCTCCGACCAGCGTCGCCAACCCCATCACCGGCAACAACAGCAACAGCAGCCACAACACCTCCCCGGTGTAGTAGCCGGACCAGGCATATCCGGAGATACGAGCCAGCATCTCGAAAAACCACAGCGCCGCCAGAGTGGCTCGGAATGCTTCGCGCGCAATGCCACGGGCATTGACATAAATCACCACCAGCGTCCCTCCGCCACCACCAAAAATGGTGTCAAAAAAACCACCGAATACACCTGCTGGCCAGGCCCAGCGCATTGAACAACGCAACTGGGGCAGGCGCATAAAACTCGCCACCAGCATGTAGATCGCATAGAGCACCAGGAAGCCGCCGAGCATCAACACCAGCATGCGGTTGTCGAGCACGGAGAACAGCCAAAGGCCGGCAACCGCGCCGATCACCGTCGGTGGCACCAGCCGCCACAATTCGTTCCAGTCAATGCGGCTACGGTCGCGGATCATCATCGCGATGAACAGCACGAACACCAGCAGGCTGTTCAGCGGCACCGCGACCTGCAAGGGCACCACGAAGGCCAGCAAGGGCACCGCGATCATGCCGGCGCCGAAACCGGACATGCCGCGTATGAAAAAGGCGAAGAACACCGATGCGGCGATCCAGGCAAGTTCAGGCAGTTCGTGACTCATGCAGCTTCAGCGGTAGAGCAGCGCGGCGCCGCTGACCAGCAGCACCACGCCGATGGCGCGGTTGAACCGGCGCGCATCAAAGCCGCGGATCAGCCGCGCGCCCAGCCAGGAGCGGATCAGCCGCGCGCCCAGCCAGGAGCCGATCAGCAGCGTCGGCAAAGCCGCCGCGAGCATCAGCAGCGTGTTGCGGTCGTAGAGGCCGATCGCGGCATAGCCCGCGGTGCGCGCGGCGCCCTGGAACAGCATGATGGTGGTGATGGTCACGCGGAACGCATCGCGCGCCAGACGCAGGGTGTTGAGGTAGACCACATACACCGGTCCGGCAGCACCGCCAAACAGTGAACCGATCAATCCCGCGGAAAGACTGGTGATCACGGCCACCGCCGGCACCCAGCGCGTAGCGACGCGGAATTCGCGGCCCGCCAGCAGCAGCACATACAGCGCGTAGAGGATCACAAAAGCACCCAGCGCCTTGCCCAGCGGCCTGGGGTCCACCAGTTCCAGCGCATAAAGCCCGATGGCCACGCCGATCAGGCTGCCCGGCAGCATGCGCAGGATCGCCGGCCAGACGATATGGCGCCAGCCGGTAATGCCGTGGCCAAGGGATGACAGCAGGTTGAGTACGGTGACCACGGGCACCGTCACCTGCAGCGGAAACACCAGCGCGAGCAGGGGCACCGCGATCGCACCCCCGCCAAAGCCGGTGCCGCCCCGGACCGCAAACGCCACGGTCACCACCACCACGCAGAACACCATCTGCAGCAGCGTGAGCGATTCCATCGTGCTTCAGCCCGCCTGCCGGATCGCGCGCTGTGCCGCACGCAGGGCAAACAGGGTCAGCACGGCAACCACGATGACCAGCGCGAAGGTTGCGGTATAGCTGCCGATAGATTTGTACGCGAGCGTGAATGCGGTCGGGCCGCTGAGGATGCCGGCAAAATTCCACACCATGGCGCCGCCCGTGACCAGGCTGACCTGGCCCTCGGGACTGCGCCGCGCCACCTCGGCCGTGTAAAGCCCGTTCCAGCCGATGGCGGTGGCGCCGAACACGGCAAACAGCAGCGCCGTCAACAGTACCGGCCAGCCCGGCGTCAGGAACATGATGATGCCGCTGCAGGCAATCGAGGCCAGGGTCAGGTATTGCAGCGAGGCCATGCAGTCGCCGCTGCGGTCGGCAAACCAGCCCCAGGCAATCCGTCCGAGCACGCCGGCGACCTGCGCCACCGACAGCATCAGGCCCGCCTGCACCAGCGTGTAACCGCCCTCTCCCACCAGCATCACCACGGTAAAGGTGCTCAGGCAAAGCTGGATGAACGCCAGGCAGAAGGCGGACACACCCAGCCAGCGCAGCACCGGAATGCGCCACACCAGCAGCACGCCGTCAAAGACGCGCATCTGCACCGCGCGATCCGGCCTGCGATCGTCATCCCAGGCCGCACGAGGCGGCTGCATTGCAAGCAGCGTCAGCAGCGCCGACGCCAGCACGAACACCAGCGCCCAGCGCCAGCCCCAGGCCAGTGTCACTGGCGGCGCGATCAGCGCCATCAGCGCCCAGGCCAGCGGCACGCCGGTCTGCTTCAGCGAAAAAATGAAATTGCGGTGGCGCGGCGGGCTGTAGCGGAACAGCAGGTGGGCGGCAGCCGGCAGGTTGATGCTCATTCCGGCACCGATCAGCAGCGAGGCTAGCACCAGGGCGGTTATGCTGCCCTGCAGCGCCACTGCCATCCCCGCTGCGCAGCACACCATCCCGATCTGCGTCGTACGGCAGCCGCCGTAGCGTGCCACCATCCAGGTAAAGAGCATGGACCCGAGCATCGCCGCACCGTATATCACGCTCATCTGGTAGCCGATCAGCGAGGACTCCACGCCGAGGCTGCGCGCAAGTTCAGGCGCGATCACCGGAAAAACCGCCGCCCCCATCGCGCCGGAGACCTGTGCTGCAGTGGTCGCGGCAACCACTGCGGCGACGGTCCGCGGAGCCGGTTCCTGGCCGCTCATCCGCGCCGCTCCGCGCTTGCCGCCCGGCCGGCAAGCAGCGCACTGGCAATGCCGGCGGCCGACAGAAAAGCAAAGGTGGTGGTGTAACTGCCAACCATGCGATAGGTCGCCGCAAACAGCGAAGGCCCGATCAGGATGCCGGCGAAAATCCAGATCATCACGCCACCGGTGACCACGCTCACCATCCCCGGCGGGCTGAGCCTCGCGATCTGTGCGTGCATCACGCCATTCCAGCCATAGGAAACAATACCGAACGCCAGATAGAACAGCGCCAGCAGGTAAGGCGGCCAGTCGGTCGAGATGGACAGGCACACCACGCAGCCCGCGGCGGCGCAGAGGCTGGTCACGGTCAGCGCTCCAATGGCCTTGCCGCTGCGATCGGCAATCCAGCCGAAGCCCAGCCGCCCGGCCATGCCTGCGGCCTGCACCAGCGACAGCATCAGTCCTGCGGCGACCAGGCTGTATCCGACATCCTTGACCAGCAGGTTGACGGTGAAAGTGCCCACGCACAGCTGCAGGAACGAGAAGAAAAATGCGGCAAGCCCGAGGTAACGCAGCACTGGATAGCGCCACAACTCGATCACGCCGGTCAGCAGGCTGGTGCGGCCGGCCGCCCGGGGGTCGCGGTCGTCGTCCCAGAAACGGCGCCAGCGCTCAAACAGCAATGCCGCAGCTACGGCATAGACCAGCACCGCGATCAGCGATACGCGCCAGCCCCAGCGAAGGGTCAGCACCGGGGCAACCAGCGCGATCAGCGCCCAGCCCAGCGGCACGCCGGTCTGCTTGATCGAAAAAATCAGGTTGCGGTGACGCGGCGGTGCAAAACGGAACAGCAGGTGCGCTGCCGCGGCGGCGGCTAGCGCGTTACTCGATCCGATGAACAGCGCCGCCAGGGGCATCGCCCACAGACTGCCCGCAAGCGCGATCAGCATGCCCGCGGCCGCCAGCCACAGTGCCCACTGCATGCCGCGGCAGGCCCCCCAGCGCAGAACCACGGTGCCGACCACGGTCGAGGCAAGCATCGCCGCGCCGAAAAGCAGGCTGATCAGATAACCGACTGTGGAAGCATCGACACCGAGCATCAGGGCCAGTTGCGGGGCGAGCACGGGAAAGATCGCGATGCCCATGGCCGCGGCAATCTGCGCTGCAGTCGCGGCCAGCACTACGATCATGATCGAAGGCGGCTTGATCGCGGCGTGCGATGTGGCGCCGGTCATGGGCGCTCGGTGCCGCGCCCGGCCCGCCCGCCGGCGAACAGGAGCACCAAGGCGATGGAGGCAATCAGCGGCACCGTCAGGAAGGTCTGGCTGTAACTGCCGATGCCGCCGTAAATCGCAGCGAAAGCAGCGGGACCGATCAGCACGCCGGCAAACACGAAAAACGTGGTGCCAGCGGCAACCACGCTGGCCATGCCCGGCGGGCTCAGGCGGGCCGCCTCGGCATGAAACACCCCGTTCCAGCCCACCGCTGTTGCGCCGATCACAAAGAACAGCGCATACATCATCACCTTGTTCCAGTCGCCCTTGAAAAACACCAGCGTAAGCGTGGTGACGATGGTGATGAGGCAGATCACCATCAGCACCCGCGAACTGCTGCCGACGCGATCCGCCACCCAGCCCCAGCACACACGCGACACCGAACCGCCGATCTGCACCACCGACAGCAGCACCCCGGCCTCGACCAGGCCGATGCCCCCTTCAGCCACCAGATAAACCACGGTGAAACTGAGCACGATGCGCTGGATCGCTGAAAAGATCATCGCCACCAGCGACAGGCCGCGCAGTCCCGGCTCCCGCCATACCAGCGGCACCCCGCCGAAAGCGCCTCCCTCCCCGCTGCTGCCCACGCGCCGGTCGCTGTCCCAGGCGGCACGATGCCGCTGCGTGTATGCCAGCAGAACCACGATCATCACGCCGACGACGGCCAGCGACCAGCGGTAGCCAAAATGCACAGCAATCGCCGGCGCGGTCAGCGCGGTGATCACGCCGCCCACCGGCACCCCGGTCTGCTTGATCGAGAACATGATGTTGCGATTCCGGTCAGGCGTGTAGGTGACCAGCATATGGGCTGCAGCGGGGTTGAGCAGGCCCATTCCGATCCCGACTGAAGCGGAACCGAGCGCGATTGCGGCCACCGACGGCAACGCGAACAGCAGCATGCCCGCGCCGCAGAAGAGAACGGAGATCTGGGTCGCGCGCGCGGCACCATAGCGCAGTACCGCGCCGCCACCCCACATGGTCGCCAGTGTCGCCACACCGAAAGTCAGGCTGACCTGATAGCCGATCAGGATCGGCTCCACCCCGAGCGCTTCGGCCATCTTGGGCGCGATCGTCGGCAACAGGATATTCGACATCGCGATGATCAGCTGCGCGAACGTGGCCACCGCGACCACCATCCACGGACCGGGTAATGCGGCGGCGGTACTCATGGCAGGGGCGTTGCCTGGGAAAATTGCGTTGGAAGCACATCGCATTGTGTGGACTGCGCAGCAATGGTGCAAGTTGTGGCCCACGATGCGGTCTGCGCACCTCCGCAGTGCATGGCGGCCGCGCACAGCGAATGTCAGAAGAATCCTTTTGACATGTCAGTCATTGTTTCCTAGGATTCTCCAAAACCGGAAACTTCAGACATGGCCATTGCCGCCAAGACCATACCGCTGCTCAGTGAGCGCGCCTACGAGCGGGTCAAGCACGACATCATCTGCTGCCTGATCCCGCCCGGCGCCGAAATCTCGGAGGCCATGCTCTGCGCGCAGTACAAGCTGGGCAAGGCGCCCGTGCGCATGGCGCTCTCGCGGCTGGCCCATGACGGGCTGGTGCGGGCCATCCCGCGCCGCGGTTACATGGTGACGCCGGTGACCCTGAAGGACATCCAGGACGTGTTTGAACTGAGGCTGATGCTGGAACCGCAGGCGGCACGACTTGCCGCGGGCCGCGTCGATGCCAAGCGTCTGCGTCTGCTGGACGAAATCTGCCGCGCCGGCTACCAGCCGGGCGAGGCCAAAAGCACGGCTCGCTTCCTTGAAGCCAACAAGGAATTCCATGTATCCATCGCACAGGCTTCGGGCAACGCCCGGCTGGCCCATGCGGTGGCGCAGCTGCTCGATGAAATGACCCGGCTGCTCCATCTCGGACTGGGCATGCGCAACCGCAGCCAGGAAATGCAGCATGAACACCGCTCGCTGATGCGCGCGCTGGTACGTGGCGAGGGCGGCAAGGCCGAAACCATCTGCCGAGAACAGATCGAGGCGGCAAGGCAGATGGTGATGAAGGCCATGCTCAATTGCGACAGCCTGCTCAACGTCGCGATTGCCGCACAAGTACGCTGATGCCCGAAGCCCTGCAGGAACTGGTGCGCAATCTCGATGCGGCAATGGCAATGCCCGAGGGCCGTTTCGGGGCCGCCGTCACCTCTGCAATCGGCAACGCCGTGGCCCGGTGTGACTGGCTGGAGGAATCACAGCGCAGACCCGATCCGGAACACTACCGCAGGCACATACTCCATGCCGATCCGCTGGACCGCTACACCGTGGTGTCGCTGGTCTGGGATCGCGACCAGGGCAGCCCGATCCACGCCCACCACACCTGGTGCGGCGTGGGCGTCTACAGCGGCACCATCAGCGAAACCTTTTTTGCCACCGACCGCGACACACTGCAGCCGCTGCGCAGCATTGCCCGCGGCGAGGGCTCGGTCAGTTTCGACCCAGGCGGCGCAGGCATCCACCGCATCAGCAACCCCGGGCAGGGCATCGCGGTCTCGATCCATGTCTACGGCATCGGCGCGGCACAGATCGTTACCGGGGTCAACCGCGTGCTGGGTTAACCGCAGGCATCCTCACGCGAAACGTCATTCAGGGTTCATAATCACGGCTGGGGCAGGCGGGTCGCAGCCGCGCAGCAGATCCATATATCACCACCAACGGAGATTCGCAATGAAAGCAGTCGTACTTCGGGCACATGGCAGCATCGACTCACTGGAATATGTGACCGACTTCCCCGATCCGGTCGTTTGCGAAGGCCATGTCGTGATCCGCGTCAGGGCGACCTCCTTCAATTACCACGACGTGTTTACGGTTCGCGGCATGCCCGGCATCAAGGTGCCCTTCCCGATGATCATCGGTCTCGACCTTGCCGGTGAAATCCTCGAAGTCGGTGCCGGCGTGACCCGCTGGAAGCCCGGCGACCGCGTGCTGGTCAACCCGCTGAACAAGAAAAAAGGGCTGATGGGCGAAATGATGCACGGCGGACTGGCCGAAAAATGCCTGGTCGCCGCCGACCAGCTGATCAAGATGCCCGAGAACGTCAGCTTCGAACAGGCGGCCTCGCTGCCGGTGGCCTACGGCACCGCGCACCGCATGATCATCACCCACAACACGATCAAGAAGGGCGACAAGGTCCTGGTGCTCGGTGCCAGCGGCGGCGTTGGCACCGGCTGCGTGCTGCTCGCCAAGATGCTTGGCGCCGAAGTCATCGCCTGCGCCTCCAGCGAGGACAAGATCCAGCGCCTGAAAGACCTTGGCGCCGACCACGTCATCAACTACAAGACCACCGACTTTTCCAAGTGGGCGGTTGAAAAGTTCGGCAAGCCGCAGCGCCGCAACTACGAGGGCGGCGTCGACGTGGTGATCAACTTCACCGGCGGCGATACCTGGGCGCCGTCGCTGAAATGCGTCAAGCGCGGCGGCAAGATCCTGGTCTGCGGCGCCACTGCCGGCTACGACCCCAAGGAAGACCTGCGCTACGTCTGGAGCTTCGAGATCCAGATCATCGGCTCCAACAGCTTCTACGACGACAACCTGAAAGCGCTGATGGATCTCATCCAGCAGGGCAAGATGAAACCCGTGGTCGACGAAGTGCTGCCGCTGGAAAAAGCCGCCGAAGGCCTGAAGCTGATCGAAAACCGCGAAGTCTTCGGCAAAGTGGTGATCACCCCTTAACAGCACTTGAACAGGATGGACAGGATTTTCAGGATAAAACCAACATCCTGTTCATCCTGCCCATCCTGTGGATTGATTTTCAGTTCCCCTCGTCCCCTGCAGCCGAGTTTTTGACCCTGGTTTTCCAAGAGCCATGACCATCCCCTGCCCCGAACCCCGCGGCCAGCCGGGCAACCTTGGCGCCCCGTTCACCGAACACGCGGCTTCACCGCGCACCGCGCTGGTCGATCTTCACGCGGCGGACGCGCCACGCGAGTACAGCTACCGCGATCTGGACGCCCTGGTCAATGCAGTCGCCCGCGGCCTTGTCCGACGTGGCCTGAAGGCAGGCGACCGCATCGCCATCCTGTCACTGAACCGCGCCGAGTTTGTTGCCGTGCTGCTCGGCGCCATGCGTGCCGGCATGGTGCCGGTACCGATCAACATCAAGCTCGCCGCTGACACGGTCGGCTATATCGTCGGCGATGCCGGCGCGCGACTGACTTTCTGCGAGGCCGCGTGGACGCGGCTGTTGCCAACCGGCACGGAGCACATTGATTTCGATGCCGGATTCCGCGACTTCCTCGATCCCGGCCCGTTCACGCCGATCGAACCGGGGCCGCAGACCGTGGCGATCCAGCCCTACACCTCCGGCTCCACCGGCAGGCCCAAGGGCGTGCTGCTGACCCATTACGGCCAGAACTGGAGCCGGCGCATCCTCGCCCACACCCGCGGCACCACCGAACACGACGTGATCCTGGTGGCCGCGCCGCTGTATCACAAGAACGCGCTCAATGCGATCAAGCAGGGTCTGACCGGCGGCGCCAGGCTGGTGCTGTTGCCGCAGTTCAATGTCGAGCGCTACCTGGCGGCGATTGCGCGCTACCGATGCACGGTGATCTCCGGTGTGCCGACGATGATCTCGATGCTGCTCGCGCGCCGCGACCTGCTGTCGCAGACCGACACGGCGTCGGTGCGCACCGTGATGATGGGCTCGGCGCCCTCCTCGCCGCAGCTGCTCGCCGACATCCGCAGCCACTTTCCCAACGCCCAGCCGCTGGTGGTCTACGGTGTCACCGAGGGCGGTCCGGTGCCGCTGGGCCCCGACCCGAAAGGCAGGCCACGGCCGCCAGGCTCGATCGGTGTGCCGTACGAGGGCACCGAGGCGCGGCTGATCAACGGCCCCAACGAGAACGAGGGCGAACTGATCCTCAAAAACCCCGGCATCCTGATCGGTTACCACAACCTGCCCGCGGAGACCGAAAAGCGCATCCGCGATGGCTGGTACCACACCGGCGACGTGTGCC
>JAJTHX010000195.1 GCA_021300125.1 Betaproteobacteria bacterium
ACTGCGTGATGGTGATGCCTTCGAAACGGCTGTATCGCAGCCAGACCGCGGTGCGCATGGGCCGTTTTGTGACGGCGCACTGAATCCGCGCGCCGGTGGTGCGGCCCGCGGGGCCGCACCGCCGGCGTGTGCCCTGCTAGGGCTGCTGCTTCAGCCCCGCGCGCTTGATGACGTCAGCCCACTTCAGGTATTCCTTGCGGATGAACTCGGTGAACTGCTCCGGCGTCGAGCCGAGCGGGTCGGTTCCGAGTGCGGCGAAACGTTCGACCACTAGGGCCGACTTGGTCGCTTTCTGCACTTCTTCGCTGAGGCGGGTGACGATGGGCCGCGGGATGCCCGCCGGGCCGATGATGCCGCCCCAGGTGGTGACCTCGTAACCGGGCAGGCCGGATTCGGCCACGGTCGGCAGGTTCGGAAACGGCTTGATGCGTTTGCTGCCGGTGACGGCAAGGCCACGCAGGCGGCTGCTGGTGATGTGTGGCGCGAGGCTGCTGGTCGGGTCAAACAGGAACTGCACAAACCCGGACATGGTGTCGACGGCCGCCTGGGCGCCGCCCTTGTAGGGCACATGCAGGATGTCGGTCTTGCTCAGGGCCTTGAAATACTCGCCCGCGAGATGGCCAACAGTGCCGTTGCCGGCCGAACCGAATGACATCTGGCCGGGGCGTGTTCGCGCCAGCGCGATCATGTCCTTCACGCTCTTGACCGGCAGGGTCGGCGACACGGCCAGCAGCAGCGGCGAGCTGATGCCCTGCGAGATGGCCTGGACTTCCTTCTCGACGTCGTACGGCAGGTTGGCGGACATGCTGCGATTGATCGCGAGCGGGCCGGCACCGGCATAGGCGATGGTGTAGCCGTCGGCCGGCGATTTGACCAGGGCCTGCATGCCGATGGCGCCGCCCGCGCCGGCACGATTGTCCACAACGATCTGCTGACCCAGCTGGGTGGAGAGCTGGGTGCTGATGATCCGCGCCGAGGAGTCCGTCGCGCTGCCCGCGGCAAAGGGTACGATCAGGCGCAGCGCGCGGTCGGGATAGTTGGTTTGCGCCATGGCGCTGGTTGCGGCCAGGGTCAGCAGGGCACAGCAGAGTTTTTGGGGGGCATTCATCGTGCGTCGTCCTCAGGTCGTTTTTGAATCGTTGGCCTGCGTGCACCGGTGCGTCACGGTCCGGTGACTGAATGTATCACTTCAACCAGTTGAATGAGGCCCCCGATGCCGGGGCGGCCTGAACGAGGCCCGGGCCCTGCACTGCCTGGCGTGCGGATGCGCAAGCGCGTGAATCGGGGCGATCAGGCCCGGATCAGGTCCAGCGGCACATGCCGCCCGCGCAGCACCGCTGCCGCGTCCAGCCCCCACCAGCGTTCGAGCACGGTGGCATACAGCGCGCGGAAATCCACCGCATGCTGCACGTTGCCGGCGCTGTCGAGGCGGCTGAAGTCGGGCGGCGCGCCATAGAGGCCGCCGCGCACGCGCCCGCCGATGACGAAGTGCACGCTGGCCGTGCCGTGGTCGGTGCCGCCGCTCTGGTTCTGCTGCGGGCGGCGGCCGAATTCGGCGTAGCTCATCACCAGCGCGGATTCCCACAGACCCAGTTCGGTGAGCGCGCTTTTGAGGGCGACGAGGCCTTCGGCCAGTTCCTGCAACAGGCGCGCCTGGCGCTGGAGCTGGCCGACATGGGTGTCAAAGCCGTTGAGCGAGAGCTTGATCACCGGCACGCCGGCATTGGCCGCAGCGACCTGCGCCGCGGTGCGCACGGCATTGCCGAAGGCGCCGTTGGGAAACACGGCGCTGAAGCTGCGGTCGGCGCGCAGCTTTGAGGCGGCACCGCTCACTGCCTGCTCCACGCGCAGCACGTGCGCCAGCGCCGGATTGGCCGCCGCCACACTCGCGGGATTGGCCAGCCGCGACTGGCGCAGGAACTGCTCGGGGTTGACCAGCGTCACCGCACGGCCGGCGCGCCCCGCAAGCGGACCGAGTTCGGCACCGCCCACCACCACGCCGTCGGCAGCACTGCCTGCCGGCAGCGGCACGGCGCTGAAGCTGCGCGTGAGCCAGCCGGCGTCGAGGTATTCGCTGCTGTTGGAAGCGGTGTCCCAGATTTCGATGGAGCGGAAATGCGAAAGGTTGGGCTGCGGGTAGCCCACGTTCTGCACCAGTGCGAGTTCGTTCGCCTGCCACAGCGGCAGCAGCGGCCGCAGTTCGGGATGCAGGCCGGCGCGCTCGTCGAGCGGCAGCACCTGCTCGCGCGCAATGGCGATGCCGGGGCGCAGGCGATAGTACTCGGCATCGGCGTAGGGAATCAGGGTGTTGAAGCCGTCGTTGCCGCCCTTGAGCTCGACCAGCACCAGCAGCCTCCGCTCGCCGCGCGCGGGCGCGGCCTGCGCGGGCCAGGGCAGCCAGCTCACCGCGGCGGCAGCGCCCGCGGCGCGGAGGAATCGGCGACGGTTTTGCATCAGGGCCGGGTTGTTCATGGCGGGCTTGTGGTCGGGTCGGATCATTTGAGTTGATACGCGGGATCGAGCACCAGCGCGCGCAGGTCTTCGAGGCCGGGTTGTGCGCCGGTGACTGCATGCACCGGCGCCACCGCGAGCACCGCGCGCGCCGGCGGTGTGCCCTTGAGTTTGACCAGCCAGGCATCGGCATCAAAACGCACCTGGCCGAGGGCGAGCCGCGCCCGTGCCTGCCGTGCCGCGGCGGGATTGGCAGCCACGTTCGCTGCCACCGCCATCATGCCCATGCCGGCCATGCCCACCGCGAGGCGGTCCTGGAACAGGGTGTCGAGCAGCTGCTTTCTCTGCAGCAGCGTGGTGGCGTTGATCCACAGCTCGCCGCCGGGCCAGCCCTTGACGTTGGGCGGCGCAAACAGCACCTGGCCGAACTGCCCGGCGGCAAATACGAAGGGCAGCACGTCGGGCACCTCGAATTCAAACTGGCGCAGTGTGCCCACTACCAGGTCCACCGGTGACTTGACCAGCACGCCGCGGTTCGCCGGCGCATAGAACGCTTCGGAATTGAAGAGCACGCGCAGCGCGGCGCGGATGTCGTAGCCGCTGCCGCGCAATGCGGCGGCGATGCGCGCCACTTCGGCGGGCACCGGCTGCGGCGACACAAACTCGAGCCACAGCTTGCGCGCGATCAGCGTCGCGGTCTCGGGGCGTTCCAGCAGCAGGTCGAGCACTTCGCTGCCGCCGAAGTTGCCCTGGCGACCGAGCACGGTCTTGGGCCCGTCGTCGTGCAGCGCCGGGCGGAATACGAATTCGCCCTCGGGGCTCAGGCTCCAGCCGGTGAAGGCGCGCGCGACTTCCTTCACATCCTGTTCGGTGTAGTGACCTTCGCCCAGCGTAAACAACTCCATCAGCTCGCGCGCGAAGTTCTCGTTGGGGCTGCCCTTGCGGTTGAAGGCGCTGTCGAGGTAGCGCAGCATCGCGGGATCACGTGCCACGGCATGCAGCAGCGTGCCGAAATTGCCCAGCGCCTGCTCGCGCAGCAGCACGTTTTGCCGGTACATCAGCTGCGGCGACAGCACTTTCTGCAGGCCGGACACGAAGTGGTTGTGCCAGAACAGCGTCATCCGCTCACGCAGCGGGTCAGGGGTAACCAGCATCTGCCGCAGCCACCATTCGCGCAGTTGGATGCCGCGATCAATACGCTCGGCCACGACGCGGGTGCGGGTCTCGGCATCGAGGCTGGCGAGGCGTCCCGGCGGGAAGTACGGCTCGCGCACCCAATCGGGCTCGGGCAGCACGCCGCCTTTCACCGCCAGCAGCCGCTCGGTGGCCTGGGCGCGCGTGAGTCTGGCGTAGGTTTCGACTTCGGCGAGGCTCGCGCCAAAGCCGGCGCGGTTGAGCAGGTGGCGTGCGTTGTCAGGTCCCAGCGTTGCGGCCGTTGCCGCCGCTGCCCAGACCATCAGCATCAGAACGGCGAGCAGGCGCAGGACCTGGCGCAGGCCTTCGCTGCGCGTGCCGGCACCGCCTTGCGTCAATCGGGGTGTTGCCATTGAAAGTGTCATCCACCACCCGCCCTGGCCGGCACCACTGCGTGCCGGTTCACGGCAGTGATACTAGCGCCATCGGGACGTGGCCGTGGCGCACCGGGCGGGGATTTTTTTGTAACGGTTTGTGTCGCGGGCGTCCGCGGCAGACCCTGAAAAAACCACGGGCCTGGTCACCAGGGTCACCAGGCCCGTGTCTGCAGGCGGATGGGTTCAGGCCCGCCACCAGCGACTTACATCGGCTTCAGCCCTGCGGCGGCCGCGACCTTTTTCCATTTCGCGATTTCGCTGCGGATCATCGCCGCATGTTCGGCCGGCGAGTTGCCCACCGGCTGGGCGCCGCTGTCGATCATGGCCTGGTTGTTCTTGGGATCGGTCACCGCAATGCGCAGCGCGTCGTTGAGGCGCTTGACGATGGGTGCCGGAATGCCGGCGGGCCCGAGGTAGCTGAAGGGGCTGGTGACGACAAAGTCCTTCACGCCGGATTCGACCATGGTCGGCACGTTGGGGAAGGAGACAAAGCGCCTCTCGCCGCACTGGGCGATCATGCGCAGGCGGTTGGCCTGAATGTGGCCGGCGACCGCCGGGATGCTGACGAAGGAAAACTCCACGTGTCCGGCAACGAGATCCACGATGGACGGGCCCGCGCCCTTGTACGGGATGTGCACGGTGTTGATGCCGGTCGAGGCATTGAACAGCGCGCCCGAGAGGTGACCCAGCGCGCCCTGCCCCGAGCTGGAAAAGTTGAGCTGGCCCGGCCGCCGCTTGGCGAGGTTGACGAGGTCCTGCACAGTCTTCACCGGCAGCGAGGGGTGCACCAGCAGCCCGGCGGGAATGTCGGCGATGATGCCCAGCGGCGTGAAGTCCTTCTCCGCATCGAATGGGATGTGCTTGAGCAGCGCGGGGTTGAAGAGGAAACTCGCCGCCGCGATCAGCGTGGTGTAGCCGTCGGGCGCAGCGCGCGCCACCATCTCGGTGCCGATGTTGCCGCCGGCGCCGGGGCGGTAGTCAATCACCAGCTGGTGGCCGAGTACCTCGCCCATTTTCGGCGCCAGCAGGCGAAACAGCACATCGCTGTTGCCACCGGGGGCGTTGGGGTTGATGACACGCAGGATTTTTACGGGAAACTGCTGGCCCGCAACGGGGGCGGCCACCAGCGCGGACACTGCGGCGGCGCAGACCAGCGCTGCGCGCGTAAGGCTCAACGACATGACGTTCTCCTCCGGAAGATGCTTTAGTTATCGGTACTTCGGGACAATCATAGCCCAGATACCCGCGGCCACGGGAGACCTCAAAAGCCCTGGCGGGCTACTGGGCGGTGCGCCGCATCACCTTTCCGGTGAGGGCCATGTCGGCCTTGATGAATGCGGCAAGTTCAGCAGGTGAACCCGGCGAGGCCTCCGCGCCGGATTCAAAGAGTTGCTGCCTGACATCGGGCAGGCCGAGCGCGCGGTTCACTTCGGCATTGAGCAGTTCGATCAGTGCCGGCGGGGTGCGCACCGGCACGAACAGGCCGAGAACCGCCCGTGACTCATAGCCGGGCAGCCCCGAGGCTGCGACCGTGGGCAAGCCCGGCGCGAAAGCCGATGGCGCCGCGGTTGTCACGGCCAGCGCCCTGATCCTGCCCGATTTCACGAACGGCGTCGCAGCCGCGGCATTGGGAAAACTGATCTGGGTTTCTCCGGTGATCAGCGCCACCATCGAGGGACCCTGGCCCTTGTAGGCAACGCGCACCACGTTCACGCCGGCCATCTGGTTGAACAGTTCG
>JAJTHX010000192.1 GCA_021300125.1 Betaproteobacteria bacterium
CGCAGTCGCGGCCAAGTCGGTTGCGGACCTGGTGACGCTGGCAAAGTCCAAACCGGGCCAGGTCAGCTTCAGTTCGGCTGGACCCGGCACCGGCACGCGCATTGCCTCCGACCAGTTCAGCAAGGCCGCTGGCCTCAGCATCATCCAGGTGCCCTACAAAGGCGGCAGTCCTTCCGCCGCGGCGCTGGTCGGGGGCGAGGTGAATGCCTCGTTCGCCACGCTGCCGCTGATGTTCGCGCAGATCAAGGCCGGCCGCGCGCGGGCACTCGCGGTAACCGGTAACCGCCGCTACAGCCAGTTACCGGAAGTGCCGACGCTGGCTGAAGCCGGCTACCGCGAGGTAACAGCCAGCGGCTTCTGGGGGGTGGTCGCCCCGGCGGGTGTGCAGCCGGCGATCCTCGACCGCCTCAACCAGGCAATGACCGGCTATCTGACCACGCCCGAAATGCGCGAAGCGCTGGTGCAACGCCATTTCGAAAGCGCCCAGTCAGGCATCACCGCAGCGGCCTTCGGCAGCTTCCTGCAGGCCGAACTCGCGCGCTGGAAAAAGGCGGTGCAGGAGACCGGTGCCCGGCTTGAGTAGCGAGCTGCCGGCAATCGCGGGGCTTCAGCCGCGTACTGCGTAACGCGCGAGCAATTGCGGGTCGGGCTCGGCTCCGAGCCCCGGTCCCCCGGGAATGCGTACGCTGCCCTTGCTGGCAAGCAGCGCGTCGCCGAAGGGGCTCGCTTCCAGCGTACAGTAAAAACGCTCGAGTACGGTTGTCGCCGGCAGGGTGGCCAGCAGGTGCATGGTCGCCAGCGCAGCGGGGCCGAAATAGGTGCAGTGCGGCACCAGGCGCGTGTTGTGCGCCTCGGCCAGCGCCACCACCTTGCGCATCTCGCTGATGCCGCCCATCTTGCCGATGCTCGGCTGCACCACCGTCACCGCGCCGGTTTCAATCATCTGGCGGAAATCGGCCAGCGTGCGCGCGTTTTCACCAGCGGCGATGGCTACCGGCGAGGCGCGGCGCACGCGCGCCAGTCCGGCAAAGTCCTCGGGCGGCCACACCGGCTCTTCGATCCAGGCCGGGTCATGGGGTGCCAGCGCCTCTGTCATCGCGATCGCCTCGTCCACGCTCCACGGGCAATTGGTATCCACCATCATCGGCACGCCGGGCCCGACACCCTTGCGGCCGGCGGCGACATCGGCGACGGTTTTTTCATGCAGCTTGACGTGGCGGAAACCCTCGCTCACCGCCTTCGCGGCATTGCGCTCGACCCGTGCGGCATCGTGGTAGGCGAGCATGCTGGCATAGGCCGGCAGCGTCTCGCGCACCGCGCCGCCGAGCAGGCGGTGCAGCGGCAGGCCCGCGGCCTTGCCGGCGAGGTCCCACAGCGCGATGTCGAGGCCGGAGAGCGCGAAGGTCACCGCGCCGCCGCGGCCGAAATTCTGCAGCTTGCGCGCGAGGTCGCTCATCAGCGCGCTGATCGCGGTGGCGTCGCGCCCCACCGCGAGCGGCACCACGCACTGGTCGATCACCAGCCGGGTCGCGGGCGCTGTCGGTCCGCCAAAGGCTTCACCCCAGCCCGACAGTCCGGCATCGGTATCCACGCGCAGGGCGAGAATGTCCATGGTGTTGCGAGGCAGGCCGCCGAAATTCGGATGCGGGCCGCCCATCTCGTACGGCACTTTGAGCAGGAAGGTTTCGATACGGGTGATCTTCATGACGGGCTCGCGGTGAAGGTGGCGGTAATGTCGATATCGCTTAGGGACAGCGCAGAAAATATTAATAACTATTTGTTTTTATTGATTTATTTTTTATCCTGCAGGAAGGCAAGTGTCTCGCGCGCGCAGGCCTCGGCATCACTCGCCGCCACGTGATACGACTTGCCGGGCAGCACGCACAGGCGCGAGTCCGGGATCTGTTGCTGCCACTCGCGTGTGCGCTCGACAGTGCCCAGACCGCTTTCCTCCGTGGTGATCACCAGCGTCGGGCACTGGATCTTCGGCAGTTCGGCACTGATGTCGGCGTAATTGATGCCGCGGTTAAAGCCGATCAGCGAAGACACCGGGGCGCGGCCCATGAATTGTGTCCACCACTCTACACCCTCGGCGGGAAAGTGTTCGCCCAGCCGGCCATCCATGGTGCGCCGCGCCCAATGCTCGGCGCCGTGGGTTTCATATTCTTCGATCAAGGCGGGAATCTGCTCCGCGCCGGGCCGCTTCGCCTGCGGCGTGCCGATCACGGTCAGCGACAGCACACGCTCCGGCCGCCGCGCCGCGAACACGCGCGCGACGGTGCCGCCGATCTTGGCGGCAACCAGATGAAAGCGCTGGATGCCGAGGTGATCCATCAGCCGGCAGTAGTCGTCGATCAGCGCGTCGAAGGTCCACTCGTATTCACGCGGCATCGGCGTCGAGCGGCCGTAGCCGCGCATGTCGGGACGCACCACGCGGAAATGCCGCGCCAGCACCGGCACCCAGGCATACCAGGCGTCGCTGCTTTCGGCATTGCCGTGGAGCAGCAGCACGGATTCGGCCTGGGTCCAGGGATTGGTGAAATCATCGACGCGGTAAAACAGTTCGCAGTCGGGCAGGGTCAGGGTCGGCATTGTTTCAGGTGCGGCTGGCGAGCAGCTGCATCAGGCGGTCGGCATTGGCGGCCCGGTCGAAATGGCAGATCTCGTCGAGCAGCGCATCCACCTGCGCCGGCGCGAAGCGCTTGGCCATCTCGGCACGGCAACGCGCGATGTGGTCATCCAGGGTAAAGGGGCGCGACGCGCTGCCGCGGGGTGCTTCGATGAATTCTTCCACGGTCCTGCCGGACTTCAGCGTGAACGTGACCTTGGCGCCCACCGACTGCTCGGTGCTGACGCGCTCGGCATCGGGATCAAGCTCGCAGGCAATGGCCCTGGAGACCGCCATCACCGCCGGATCCGCCAGCGCGCCCTCGAAATCGTCGATGTTGATGGTGAAACCCTCGGGCACGGTCCTGCCCTGCTTCACCACCATCGCCATGCAGTAGGGCAGGCTCATCTGCGCGGCCTGCACATCCTTGGGTTCGGCCACCGTGAGCCGACCCTGGATGATTTTCGGAATGCCGACACGGATGGCGGCGATGTCGGCGGCCTCCAGCGCATGCGTGCGCAGCAGCGCGGCGGTGGCCTCGATTGCCGACAGCACGCGCGCGCTGGTGGCATGGGGCTTGATCGCGGTCTCGAGCAGGCGCCAGGTGCCGCCGAGACCGGCCAGTCCCTTGTCGAAGTCATGGCCATCGGCATAGGCGCGGGCAAAGCCGTCCTTGCCCTCGAGGATGTCGGCCGGTCCCGAGAAACCGGCGCGCGCGAGCAGCGCCGCATGCACGCCTTCGCCGGCCGCATGCGCCGCGTGAATGCGCTTCACGGTCGAGCCCGAGTGGTAGAACTGCGTCAGGCCGCCGCTGAACGATGCGGCAAGGCCGAGGGTCTCGGCGATGCGCTGCGCGCGGTCCGCGCCATTGAACATCAGGCTCGCCGCGGCGGTGGCCGCACCGAAGACGCCGCAGGTCGCGGTGCTCTGGAAACCGCGGCGGAAATGCGAGGGCTGGATCGCCAGCCCGATGCGGATCATGGTCTCGTAACCGGCCGCGATTGCGGCGAGCATGCGCGCACCGCTCGCGCCCTGCGCCTCACCCACCGCCAGCGCCGCGGAAATCACGATGCAGCCCGGATGCAGCATCGAGCCCACGTGCACGTCGTCGGCATCGATGCTGCCGGCGAACGTGGCATTGATGAAGGTCGCGCGCTCGGGATCACTGCGGTCCTGTGAAAACAGCAGCGTGGAATGGCCGTGGCCGCCGAGTTCGCGGCCGAGGTTCACCGCCCAGGCGCTCCAGGGCATGCGCTGGCCGAGCGAAGCCACGCGCAGGTAGTCGAGCAGGAACACGGTCAGCGCGTCTCGCACCGCAGCCGGCAGCGCGGCGTGGTCGAGGCCGGCGGCGAATTCGGCGTAGCGCCGGGTGACGGGCTGCGTGCTCACGGATTGGCCTTGATGCCGGCGGTGGCGATCACCTTGCCCCACTGGTCATGGTCGGTGCGGTGGTAGGTCGCCAGCGCGGCCGGGGTGCCTCCGGCGGGCGCCGCGCCGTCGAGCGCCAGCGCCTTGCGGATGTCTTCGGTGGCAAGCACCTTGTTTGCCGCGGCGTTGACGCGCTCTACCACGGCCTGCGGCAGGCCGGCGGGGCCATACAGCCCCCACCACTGGCTGGATTCGAAACCCTGCAGGGCGGCTTCGGCCACCGTCGGCAGCTCGGGGGCGATAGCAATGCGTTTCAGGCTGGTCACCGCCAGCGCGCGCAGGCGTGCGCTGCGCACCTGTGCGCCGACGCTGGGATAGGCCGCGAACAGCAGCGAGACATTGCCGGCAACGGTGTCGATGGTCGCGGGAGCAGCGCCCTTGTATGGCACATGCAGCAGTTTCACGCCGGCGCGCTGCGCGAACAGCTCGCCGGTGAGATGGCTGAGGGTGCCGGCGCCGTTCGAAGCATAGGCGAGCAGTCCGGGCTTCGCCTTGGCCACGGCAATCAGCTCCTTCACCGTTTTCGCCGGCACGGAAGGATGCACGGTGAGCACATTCGGCGCGTCGCCGACCTTGACGATGGGGGCGAAGCTGGTGAGCACGTCGTAGGCCGCGCGGGCGCCAAGGTGAGGGTTGATCGAGAGCACGCTCGACGAGGCAAAGAGCAAGTGGTAACCGTCGGCCGGGGATCGCGCGATGTTCTCCGCGCCGATCACACCGCCGGCGCCGCCGCGGTTGTCGACAACGATGGGCTGGCCGAGCAGCGGCGACAGGCGGGTGGTGAAATGGCGCGCGACGATGTCGGCGGCGCCGCCCGCGGGGAAAGGCACGACCACGCGCAGGGACTTGTCGGGATAGGGCTGCGCCGCCAGCGGCAACGGCGACAGCAGCAGCGCGGCCAGCGCGGCATGCAGTTTCATGGCTTCACTCCGGCAAAGTCGCCGCGCGGCAGGCATCGCGGCGGGGATGGGCATTGTAGTGACTGCCGCCGCGGGCGGACGGCAACAGTGCACATGGTGGTCGGGTTCAGGGCATCAGCAGCGCGGCGCGTCCGGTCACCCCGCCTTTTTCAAGGCGCTGATGAATCTCCTCGGCCCGGCTGAAATGGACTTTCTCGGTCACCAGCGGCTTCAGCTCGCCGCGCGCCACCAGTTGCAGCGATTCGATCACTTCCTGCCGCGTCGCATAACGGCTGCCCATGACTTCGATTTCCTTGCGCATGATCGCAGGGCCGTCGGCGTCAAAGCGCGCGCTGTTGCCGGCCAGCAGCACCAGGCGGCCGCCGAAATTGAGGCCGCCGATGGCGGCCTCGATGCTGTCCTTGCTGCAGACATAGTCGAACACCACGTCCACCCCCCTGCCACCGGTCATTTCTTTGAGTTCCTCGGCCACCCGCCCGCCCGCGGCATCAATCACCGCGTCGGCGCCGCACTTCAGGCAGGTCTCGAACTTGGCGGCGCGGGTATCCACCGCGATCACCTTTTTCGCATGGGCCCAGCGCGACACCATCAGCATGTGCACGCCCAGCCCGCCGCCGGCACCGATCACGGCCACCGTATCGGTGGGCATCACCCGCGCCTTGCGCGTGACTTTGAGGGGCGTCGCAATGGCATCGCAGACCACGCCAACCTCGGCAGGCTGCTGTTTCCAGGGCAGTCCCTCGGGCAGGGGAATGAAATTCTGCGCCGGCAGCTTGATGTATTCGGCATAACCGCCGTCGCACTCGCGGCCGACATAGCCCCCGAAGTTCTCGCACAGGGTTTCGCGGTTGATGCGGCACCAGTAGCAGTGGCCGCAGGTGAAATAGAAATACGCGGTCACTGCATCACCGGCCTTGAGCCGGGTCACACCGGCACCGGTAGCGACGATCTCGGCGGTGATCTCATGGCCGAGAATGCGCGGATACTGCACCGGTACCCGACCCGAGCGCACGTGATGAATAGTCAGGCCCGCGCCGCAGGCCAGCACCCGCGCCACCGCCTCGCCGGGACCGGGCACCGGATCGGGCACGGTCTCCAGCACCAGCGGCTGGTTTTTTCCCTTCAACAGCATTGCTTTCATCGGCTGTCCTCCCGCGGCGAATGCTACCCCAGGACCGGCGCCCGCGGCTTGCCTATGATCGGGCCATGGTTGCCTCCTGCGATACCAGCATGCGCCGCGCCGGACTGTTCGCCGCCGCGGCCATTACGCTGATACTGCTGTTTCATGCCCTGCTCACCCCGGCGCCACCGCGCAGCCCCGCACCCGCGCAATGGCAGACGTCCACGGCCGGCTGGGCGCTGCCGCTGCCCGAACGCGCAGCCGCCGCGGGCATCGGGGCCGACGATGTGCGCTACATGCAGCAAGTCGGGGACATGCGCATCGACCAGCCCAGGCTGTTGGTTGAAAAACACCCCGCGGTACCGGAGTTGCGCGTTCTGGCCATCAACCTGCGCATCGATCCCGAGCGCTTCAGCCCGCGCGAGGCACAGGCCATGGAAGCCCTGCTCACCCGCGAACGCCCGGCACTGCTGCGCACCACGGCCTCCTTCATCGTCAAGAGGGGCCTTGCCTGCCTGCAGCAGGGCCACTGCGGCTAACGCAACAGGATGACCCTGCGCGAACCGGATGGCCGCATCACCGTGGAGCGCAGCGCGAGGCTGTTCATCCCGTCACGACCGGTCGTGATAGACCCGAAAAAATAAGCACTTAGCGGAATTGTCGCGGGTTTGCCTCCGGCAAATCGGGGCGCGCAGAACAAAGCCATTACAATCGAATCATCCCGAGCGGCGACCATCTGCGCCGGGCACCATCAACCCCGCGTCATCCACCCTTCGCCGCCATGGACAGTTCGCAGCACGGCCGCGACCGCATCGTCATCCGCGGCGCCCGCCAGAACAACCTGAAAAACCTGTCGCTGGACATCCCGCTGAACGAACTGGTGGTGGTCACCGGCGTGTCGGGCAGCGGCAAATCGTCCCTGGTATTCGACACGCTGTATGCGGAAGGCCAGCGCCGCTACGTCGAGACCTTCTCCCCTTATGCGCGGCAGTTCCTCGACCGCCAGGACCGTCCGCAGGTCGATGCCATTGAAGGCATCCCGCCAGCCATCGCCATTGATCAGGTCAATCCGGTGCGCACCTCACGCTCCACCGTGGGCACCATGACCGAGCTCAACGACCACCTGAAGCTGCTGTTCGCGCGTGCCGCATATCTGTACTGCCGCGGCTGCGGCGCCAGGGTGCAGCGCGACACGCCGCAGAGCATCTTCGCTTCGCTCCAGGCACGCGCGCCGCAGGCCGGCGACCCGCGGCTGGCGATCGCCTTCCCGGTGGCGGTACCGGCAAATTTCAAGCTGGAGGAAGTGAAGTCACTGCTCGCGGCCCAGGGTTACACCCGATTCCTGCGCGAAGACGCGACGGGCTTCGAGGTGGTGCAGGACCGCCTGCGCCTGGGCGGTGCCGAGCGCGCACGGGTGATGGACGCGCTGGAGGCCGCATTGAAAGTGGGCCAGGGCCGCGTCAACGTGCATCTGCTCTCGGACGCCGACTCGAACCTCGGCAGCGGCACCGTATGGCGCTACTCCGCCGATCTGCACTGTGCCGAATGCGACATCCATTACGTCGAGCCCAATCCCAGCCTGTTTTCCTTCAATTCGCCGATGGGCGCCTGCGAAACCTGCCGCGGCTTCGGCCGCGTGATCGGGCTCGACTACGGGCTGGTGGTGCCGGACGAATCGAAATCCCTGCGCGACGGCGCGGTGAAGCCCTGGCAAACACCGTCGAACAAGGAATGCCAGGACGACCTGATGAAATACGCGCGGCTGCGTGGCATTCCGGTCGACAAACCCTGGCGCGAGCTGACGGCCAGGGAAAAAAGCTGGGTGCTCGACGGCGAGCCGGAATGGGAAAGCTGGCACAAGTCCTGGCCCGGCACCTGGTACGGCGTCGGCCGCTTTTTCAAGTGGCTGGAGACCAAGGCCTACAAGATGCACGTGCGCGTGCTGCTGTCCAAATACCGCGCCTATACCAGATGCACGGCCTGCGAAGGTGCGCGGCTGAAGCCCGAGGCGCTGCTATGGCGGGTCGGATCGAAAGCCAATGCCGACGCGACTCTGGGTGAACGCCCGCGCTTCAGGCCTAAAGCCGCGCAATGCAGTGACGCGAAGCTCGCCGCACTGCCGGGCCTCACCGTACACGACGTGATGCTGCTGCCGCTGGAACGCACGAAAGCGATGTTCGACGCGCTGGAACTGCCGGCGCCACTGGACGAGGCTACCGACATGCTGGTCGGCGAGATCCGTGCCCGCCTCGATTATCTGAACCGGGTGGGTCTCGGTTATCTCACCCTCGATCGCCAGTCGCGCACGCTGTCCGGCGGTGAGGTGCAACGGATCAACCTCACCACCGCACTGGGCACTTCGCTGGTCAACACGCTGTTCGTGCTCGACGAGCCCTCGATCGGCCTGCATCCGCGCGACATGGGACGCGTGATCGGTGTCATGCACAGGCTGCGTGATGCCGGCAACTCGCTGGTGGTGGTGGAGCATGACCCGCAGGTGATGCTCGCCGCCGACCGCCTGCTCGACATCGGCCCCGGCCCAGGCTCCAGGGGCGGCGAGATCGTCGCCTTCGACACGCCGGCCGGGCTGATGCGCTCGCGCAACTCGGTCACCGGCCGTTATCTTGCCGGCGAACTGCGCGCCGACGACGTGCAGGCCGCAAAACCGCTGAATGACAAGCATCCCTGCCTGCGCCTGCGCGGCGCATCCGAGCACAACCTCAAGGGGATCGATGTCGATTTCCCGCTGCAGCGCCTGGTCTGCGTCACCGGCGTGTCGGGGTCGGGCAAGTCGACGCTGGTGCAGGACGTGCTGTATGCCGCGCTACGCAAGCAACTGGGCCTGCCGACCGAAGCGCCGGGCAAACATGACCACCTCTACGGCGCCGACCAAGTCGGCGACGTGGTAATGGTGGACCAGTCCTCGATCGGGCGCACCACCCGCTCCAACCCGGCGAGTTACGTCGGCGCCTTTGACAGCGTGCGTTCGCGCTTTGCCGCAACCCCGCTGGCGCAGTCGCGCGGCTACACCCACGGCACCTTCAGCTTCAACTCCGGCACCGGACGCTGCCCGACCTGCAGCGGCAACGGCTTCGAGCATGTCGAGATGCAGTTCCTGTCTGACGTCTATCTGCGCTGCCCGGACTGCGACGGCCGGCGCTACCGCGACGAGGTGCTGGAGATCACCCTCGACGGCCGCTCGATCGCCGACGTGCTCGGCATGACCGTGGCCGATGCGCTGTCGTTCTTCAACCATGCACCGGACATCAGTCGCGCGCTGCAGCCGCTGGTGGATGTCGGCCTCGATTACCTGAAGCTGGGCCAGCCGGTGCCGACACTGTCCGGCGGGGAGGCGCAACGACTGAAACTCGCCGGTTTCCTCGCCGAAGCCGCCGACAGCGGCCGCAACCGGCTGGCGGTGAAGCGCCAGCTGTTCCTGTTCGACGAGCCAACCACCGGCCTGCACTTCGATGACGTGCGCAAGCTGCTCGGCGCCTTCCGCAAGCTGCTGATCGCCGGCCATTCATTGATCGTGATTGAGCACAACCTCGACGTGATCCGCGCGTCGGACTGGATCATCGACCTCGGCCCCGAGGGGGGTGATGCCGGCGGCATGGTGGTCTGCACCGGTACGCCGGATGCGGTCGCGGCAGACGAGGCATCACATACCGGCAGGGCGCTGCGCGAATACGCCGCGGCGCTGGGTGCGCCGGTCCCCCCGCCGCTGGCGATGCAAAAGCCCGCGCCCGGCTACGGCGGCAGCATCAGCGTCAGCCACGCCCGCGAGCACAACCTGAGGAACATCAGCGTCGACATCCCGCGCGGCAAGTTCACCGTGGTCACCGGCGTATCCGGATCGGGCAAATCGACTCTGGCCTTCGACATCGTGTTCGCCGAGGGCCAGCGCCGCTACCTCGAATCGCTGAATGCCTACTCCCGCCAGTTCGTGCAGTCGGCGGCGCGGCCCGAGGTCGATGCGATTTACGGCATTCCGCCGACGGTGGCGATCGAGCAGCGCACCAGCCGCGGCGGCCGCCGCAGCACCGTGGCGACACTCACCGAGATTTACCATTTTCTGCGCCTGCTCTATGTCAAGCTCGGCACCCAGTATTGCCCCGACTGCAATGTGCCGATCGAGCCGCAAAGCCTCGAGCAGATCGCCGCGAAGATCCTCAAGGACAACCGCGGTGACCGAATCGGCCTGCTGGCACCGCTGGTGGTCAACCGCAAGGGTTATTACACCGACCTTGCGAAATGGGCCGCCGGCAAGGGTTACACCCATCTGCGCGTGGACGGCGAATTCATCCCGACCTCGCCGTGGCCGCGGCTGGCGCGGTTCCAGGAACACACGATCGAGCTGCCGGTGGCCGATGTCAGGGTCAAACCCGACAATGAGGCTGCGCTGCGCACCGGCCTCGCCGCAGCGCTGGAACACGGCAAGGGTGTGGTGCAGGTGCTCGGTGGCCTCGACACGCTGGTCGAGGCGATGGCGAAAAAGAATCAGCGGCTGATCCGCTTCACGGAAACCACGTACTCGGTCAAGCGCGCCTGCCCCTGCTGCAACAAGAGTTTCCCCGAGCTCGATCCGCGTCTGTTTTCCTACAACTCGAAGCACGGCTGGTGCGCGACCTGTTTCGGCACCGGCCTGTCGCTGGAAAAAGTGGACTGGGACGAGGAGCGCGAGAAGACCGGCACCGAGGAGCATGTGCTCGACTCCTGGCTGAACTGGCTGGAAATCAATGAGCCCTGCCCCGACTGCGATGGCAAGCGCCTGAACCCGACCGCGCTGGCAGTGAAATACCGCAAGCGTTCGATTGCCGAACTCGCGGCGCTGCCGGTGGCAAAGCTGGCGAAGGAGTTCACCGATGTATCGTTCAGCGGCCGCGAGGCGGCGATCGCGCGCGACATCGTCGCCGAAATCCGCAGCCGCCTGCGCTTCCTCGATGAGGTCGGCCTCGGCTACCTCGCGCTCGACCGCGCGGCACCGACGCTGTCCGGCGGTGAGGCACAGCGTATCCGCCTCGCGGCGCAGCTCGGCTCCAACCTGCGCGGTGTCGCCTACATTCTCGACGAGCCGACCATCGGCCTGCATCCGCGCGACAACCGCATCCTGCTCGATACGCTGGCACGGCTGCAGACCCGGGGCAACACACTGATCGTGGTTGAACACGATGAAGACACCATCCGCCGCGCCGACCATGTGATCGACCTCGGTCCCGGCGCGGGACGGCTGGGTGGTGCGGTGGTGGCTACCGGCACCGCTGAAGAACTGCAGCGCAACCCGCAGTCGGTGACCGGCCGCTCGCTGGCCGAGCCCCTGTGCCATCCACTGCAGCCGCCGCGCGCGGTGGCTGCGAAAACTCCGTCACTGATGATTCATGGCGCGAGCCTGCACAACCTGCGGCGCGTGAACGCGCGCGTGCCGCTGGGCCGGCTGACCGTGATCACCGGCGTCTCCGGTTCCGGCAAATCCACGCTGGCGCGCGACGTCCTTCACGCCAATCTTCAGCGCCTGGTCGGCACCAAAGAAAAATTATCAATAAAAACAATGGGTTGTGAAACCCTGTCGGGCTGGCAGCAGGTGGGGCGCGTGCTCGAGGTCGACCAGACGCCGATCGGCAAGACGCCGCGCTCCTGTCCCGCAACCTATGTCGGATTCTGGGACGCCATCCGCCGCCTCTATGC
>JAJTHX010000383.1 GCA_021300125.1 Betaproteobacteria bacterium
GCCCCTTCTCCTCGGCGGCGATGCGCAGCGGATCAGGCTTGGCGCCGGGTTTTTCCGGCGCGCAGAACACCCCGGCGATCTCGTCCTTGCGCTCCAGAAAGGCCTCGAGTACCGATTTGCCAAAATCCTGCTGACCGATGATTGCGATTTTCATGGAATGATTGCCTCTGTCCGGTTTATTTTTTCTTGGGCGGGGCGCTGAATGCGCTGGCCGCTTTCAGCTTTTCAATGTGATCCGCGCTGTAACCCAGCACGTCCTTCAGCACCTCGTCGGTGTGTTCGCCCAGCAGCGGCGAGCGCCTGATCACCGCGGGCGAGGCTGACAGCTTGATCGGCATGCCGACATTGAACCACTTGCCGCGCTGCGGATGGTCGAGCTCGACATACATGTCACGGCCGCGCACATGCTCGTCACTGGCGAGGTCCTCGGTGGACATGATCGGACCGCAGGGCACATCCAGCGGATTGAGAATGACCATGAATTCGCGCTTGGTGTATTTCTCGGCGAACTTGTTGATCAGCGTCCACATGAGCTGCTGGTTCTTGCGCCGCTCGCCGATGGTGGCAAAACGCGGATCGGTATCGAGGTCGGGAATGCCCACATCGGGCCCGATGCGCTTGGCCAGCGCATCCCATACCGCCTCCTGCACGACGATGTAGAGCCAGTCGTTGGCGCCGTGCGGCTTGCAGTGGATGGCGTTACCGAGCTGGCCACCGCCCGAATCATTACCGGCGCGCGGGGTCTCGCCCATGCCCTTGTAGGTCGGCACCGAATACTCCGGCAGGTCGCCGCGGGTCAGGCGCTGGTGGTCGCGGAACTTGACGCGGCAGAGGTTCATCACGCCGTCCATCATTGCCACCTCGACATACTGCCCCTGGCCAGTGCGGTTGGCCTGGTGCAGCGCTGCGAGCAGGCCAATGGCCAGGTGCAGCCCGGTGCCGGAGTCGCCGATCTGGGCGCCGGTCACGAAGGGCGGACCATCGGGCACACCGGTGGTGCTCATCGCCCCACCCATCGCCTGGGCCACGTTTTCATAAGCCTTGAAGTCGGCGTAGGGGCCGGAGGAACCGAAGCCCTTGATCGAACCGACCACGATCTTCGGATTGATCTCGTGGATCTTTTCCCAGGTAAATCCGAGCCGCTCCAGCACCCCGGGCCCGAAGTTTTCCATCATGATGTCGCACTTCTTGAGCAGGTCGACGAAAACCGTCTTGCCCTCGGCGCTTTTCATGTTCACGGTGATCGAACGCTTGTTGCAGTTGAGCATCGTGAAATAGAGGCTGTCGGCGTTGGGCACGTCACGCAGCTGGCCGCGCGTGGCGTCGCCCTGGGGCGGCTCGAACTTGATCACGTCTGCGCCCATCCACGCCAGCAGCTGGGAGCAGGTCGGCCCGGCCTGCACGTGGGTCATGTCAAGAATGCGAACACCTTTCAAAGCTTCCATGCGGTTCTCCAGGATGTCGGGGCTGCGCGGGCGCCGGTTCGTTTCCACTCCGGTCTGATGTGCAAGGAGTACGGAAACACCCTGCGGCGCGAGGCCGCCAATATAGGGGAATGGCGCGTTTTGCGGCCTTGACCGCAGTCAAGATTCGGCGGCAAAAATCTCCTTGATTTACAATCGCTTATCAATTCCATGCACGAGAATCCCGCCCCTCCCAGCCATGACCCAGCTTGCCCTGCACCCGCAATCGAAAATCATCCGCGTCCAGTTGCGGCAGAACATGGTGCTCAGGCACCTCAACGGCAGTCAGTGGCAGGAGTTCGAACCGCTGCTCGAAATCACCGACTACGCCAAGGGCGAAACCCTGGAGCTGCAGGGCACCCATTCGATGGAACAGTATTTCGTCATCGACGGCATCCTCAAGCGCACGGTGTCGAATGCCCAAGGGAAGGAAATGATCCTGCGGTTCGCCGCCGAGAGCGACATCGACACCAGCTATGCCGCCTGGCGCCTGAAGACGCCGATGCCGTATTCAATCCGCGCACTGACCAAGGTGCGCGCCGCCAAGCTGTCGATGCTGCAGTGGGCTGCCTTTCTCGAACGCCACCCCCGCATCAAGGCGGATTTTGAACTCGAAGTGATGCGCCTGATGAGCGAAGTCATGGCCCACACCATCACCCTGCACCTGCTCGACGCGCCGGGACGGGTGCAGCGCTTTATGCGCAAGCACACCCAGATCGCCAACCGGCTACCCAAGAAGGAGCTGGCCTCCTATCTCAACCTGTCGCCGGAGACCCTGAGCCGGCTCAAGCGGCGCGGCAAAATCTGAGCATCCATCCCCGGCCGCAGCCGCGGATGATGCGGCGATATACCCTCGGCGGCACAGGTGGAAAAGGCTGCTTCGCCCGCGAAAATTGACCGAGGTCAAGAACGATTTCGCTGCCCCGCACTACCATGGTTGCCGCTTAATCAGAGCCGCCGCCAAGGCGGCCCGCACTGCCGTAGTGAACGAATTTTGCGCAGTCCCGGCGGCTACGGCAGGCAATCCCTACAGCCATCACTGACACCTGAACGGCACGCGAGGCCCAGCCCATGACCACCGAAACCCAGTCCCAGCAATTGAGCGACGGCATCGATCTGCTGATCGACGCACTCAAGCTCAACGGTATCCACCACATTTACGGGCTGCCCGGCATCCCGATCACCGACCTCACCCGTCGCGCGCAGGCCGCGGGCCTGCGCGTGATCTCCTTCCGTCACGAGCAGAATGCCGGCAATGCAGCCGCGATCGCGGGCTTCATGACCCAGAAACCGGGCATCTGCCTGACCGTTTCCGCCCCAGGCTTCCTCAACGGCCTTACCGCGCTCGCCAACGCCACCACCAACTGCTTTCCGATGATCCTGATCAGCGGCTCCAGCGAACGCGAGATCGTCGACCTGCAGCAGGGCGACTACGAGGAAATGGACCAGCTCGCCATCGCCAAGCCCCTGTGCAAGGCCGCCTTCCGCGTGCTGCATGCGGAGGACATCGGCATCGGCGTCGCGCGCGCGATCCGCGCCGCGGTTTCCGGCCGCCCCGGCGGCGTCTACCTCGACCTGCCGGCTAAACTCCTGGCCCAGTCCCTGGATGCCGAAGCCGGGGCCAGCACGCTGATCAAGGTGGTCGACCCCGCACCGCGCCAGATCCCGGCCCCGGACGCCGTGCAGCGCGCGCTGCGCCTGCTCGCCGGCGCCAAGCGGCCGCTGATCATCCTCGGCAAGGGCGCCGCCTACGCCCAAGCCGATACCGAAATCCGGGCGCTGATCGAGCAGACGAAAATCCCCTACCTGCCGATGTCGATGGCCAAGGGCCTGCTGCCCGACACCCACGAGCAGTCCGCGGCCGCGGCACGTTCCTACGTGCTGCCCGAGGCTGATGTGGTGATGCTGGTGGGGGCACGGCTGAACTGGCTGCTCTCGCACGGCAAGGGCAAGACCTGGGGCGGCAAGGACGCCAAGGCCTGGGGGGGGCAGAAATTCATCCAGATCGACATCTCCCCGACCGAGGCCGACAGCAACGTGCCCATCGATGCCCCGGTCATCGGTGATATCGGCTCCTGCGTCCGCGCCCTGCTTGACGGCATCAAGTCCGCCGGCGGCGGCTGGCCACAGCCCTCTGCCGACTGGCTGGGCGCAATCTCGGGGCGCAAGAGCAAGAACATCGCCAAGATGGCCGAAACACTCGCCAAAAACCCGACGCCGATGAACTTCCACAGCGCGCTTAACGTGGTGCGCGACATCGTCAAGGCGAATCCCGACGCGATGCTGGTCAACGAAGGCGCCAACGCCCTCGATTTCACCCGCAGCATCGTCGACATGTACAAGCCGAGGAAGCGCATCGACGTCGGCACCTGGGGCGTGATGGGCATCGGCATGGGCTTCGCGGTCGCAGCGGCGATCGAGAGCGGCCAGCCGGTGATCGCGGTCGAAGGGGACAGCGCCTTCGGCTTCTCGGGCATGGAAGTCGAGACCATCTGCCGCTACAACCTGCCGGTGTGCATCGTCATCTTCAACAACAACGGCGTCTACAAGGGCACCGATGTCAACCCCAGCGGCGGTCCCGACGTCGCGCCAACGGTGTTTGTGAAGGGTGCGCGCTACGACCTGCTGATGCAGGCCTTCGGCGGCATCGGCGTGCACGCCACAACCCCGGCGGAGCTGCGCAAGGCGATGGAAGAGGCGGTTCGGTCGCGCAAGCCGACGCTGATCAACGCGGTAATCGACGAAACCGCCGGCACTGAAAGCGGCCGCATCACCAGCCTGAATCCGAAGAGCGCCACGAAATAAGCGGCAAGGCGCAAAAGAAAAACCGCGGCACTCGTGCCGCGGTTTTTTTCACCTGAGCGGTGGCCGGCTGCCGGCTGCCTCAGCCGGCAGCCTTGAGCCGCGCCTTGAGCTTGCCGAACAGAGGCCAGGCCAGCAGCACCAGGCCCAGCCCCATGATGCTGCCGACCAGTCCGTTCGAGAAGAACACGCCAAGGCTGCCCTGGGAGATCAGCATCGACTGGCGGAAAGCATCCTCGGCCTGGTCGCCGAGCACCAGGGCCAGCACCAGCGGCGCCAGCGGGTAGGCCAGCTTCTTGAAGGCATAGCCGATCACGCCGAAGATCAGCATCATCCAGATGTCGAGCATGGCATTGTTGACCGTGTAAGCGCCGATCGCGCAGATCACGATGATGACCGGCGCGATGATCGAGAACGGGATGCGCAGGATCGCCGCAAACAGCGGCACGCAGGTCAGCACGATGATCAGGCCGACAATGTTGCCCAGATACATGCTCGCGATCAGGCCCCAGACGAAGTCCCTCTGCTCGACGAACAGTAGCGGACCGGGCTGCAGGCCCCAGATCAGCAGGCCGCCGAGCAGCACCGCTGCGGTGGGCGAACCGGGAATGCCCAGCGACAGCATCGGTAGCAGCGCGGCGGTGCCGGCGGCATGCGCCGCAGTCTCCGGCGCAACCACCCCCTCCGCCTGGCCGCTGCCAAACTTCGGACCGTCCGGCGACATGCGCTTGGCCACGCCGTAGGCCATGAACGAAGCCGGGGTGGCGCCGCCGGGGGTGATGCCCATCCAGCAGCCGATCAGGCAGCTGCGCAGCGAGGTCAGCCAGAACCTGGGCAGTTTCTTCCAGGTTTCGAC
>JAJTHX010000083.1 GCA_021300125.1 Betaproteobacteria bacterium
CCTTTATTTTGTAAGTGATTTTTGTATTGATTATTCAAAATAGATGGACATTATCAAGAAGATCAAGAACTACACCATTAATTAGCGCCACTGCCTGGGTTAGGGATCATTCGGCAAGGTTTACTAGGCAGTGAGTGACGAAGGGCGGAAGGTGGCGATAAAGCGAGTGTAGCAGAAGCTGATCTGCAGCGATCGTTACCTGAAATAATCTCTCGACAATGAAATCGCCATCATGCAGAAGCTTAAGCACCCCAACATCGTCGAGCTCTACGAAGTCATCTACACGCAGAACAACATCTATCTCATCATGGAGTACTGCGCGGGAGGAGACCTCAAGCGCTTCTGCATGACTCGCAAAATCAACGAGGAAATGGCCTTCAACATCGTCCGCCAGGTGGCCCGCGGCTTCGAAGAGCTCAGCAAGTTCGGCATCATCCACCGCGACCTCAAGGCCGCCAACATCCTCGTGCACCAGTAGGTGTTCAAAATTTGCGACTTCGGTTTCGCCAAGTTCTTCGGGGACTCTGGCAAGATGGCGCGGACCTGCGTGGGCACGCCCATCTACATGTCTCCCCAAGTGCTCAAGCACAAACAGTACACCTCCAAGACCGACGTCTGGTCGCTCGGCATCCTCTTCTTCGAACTGCTCTTCGGCAGACTGCCCTACAACGGCTACAGCGAGGACGACCTCTACCGCAACATCATCAAGGGACCCCTCGCCATTCCCGAATGCTCCAAGTAGGCCCTCAAGCTGCTGCAAGCCACTCTCGTCGTCGAGGAGGAAGGACGCTGGGGATGGCCAGAAGTATTAGAAGCGCTTTTTAATAAGCCGCTCGGAATTCAGCGAGTCAGGGGCAACACCCCAAAGCAGGGCATTTTCTATAGGTAGGAGCATTAGACTTCTGCCGATAAGCTCGACAAGAAGGTGTACGATGGGCAGGCTCCCATCAAACTGGCCGTCAACAACTTAGTCGATGATGGGTTCGAGCAGGTAGGCACGGAGAGACTGAAGCACGAGGGTTTTAAGAAGCAGGCCAAGAACATTTTCGCAGTCCAAAGCGAGGGCGAGGCCTTCGTTCCTCTTCCAGTGCAGCAGCCCCTCCAGCAGGTTGCAATTCTGGAGAAATAACCTGAATAAAACCCGCGCTTCATCTATTTCGTGTTCGTAGAGCTCATCGTCAATCCCATTTAAGGGTCGGCCTCCTTCGACTCATTTATGTTCAGCCTGTGGAGGTACTTGCTGGATCTCTACTAAAAACTGTTGGAGAAGGCAGAGCTGGTGGCAGTGTACAGGGCAGTGCTCAGCGCGGAGCTCAACGAAATAAAAAACCTGTAATCTGAGCTGCGAGTGCGCAAAGAGGGCAGTCCGAGGAAGCTGGGATAGATGGTGTTTCAATAGGGAAGGACTAATCCATTAAACAAGAAAAGACTAATTTGGCTGAGGAGGTTTCTGGATAAGAAGTTTTGCTTTGAGCCCATCGAGTGATCCTATATGACAATTGAATGTAATAGTGGTGATATGATCATTGCTGCTGTATGAACTGCATGAGAGTCATGGCCAATACTTCTCCGAGTTCGCGGACGTCGTTGATGATGAGGAAATAGTCGAAGGGGAAGTCGGCCATGTAGCTTTTGATCTTCATCTTCTTGTTTTCTGCGTACTCTACGGTTTTGATGTTGAGGACAGAGGACTGCTGCGAGTCGACGATGATGAAGATGTAGGTGATGTCCTGCCTCTTCGCTTCCTTCATGAACGGCTGCACCAGCTTCTTGTTCATCTTGCCGTCAGATATGACGAAGCACAGCTTCTTCACCTCCACCTTCGCGTCCTCCTCCTACACCCGCCTGAACACGCCCAACGAGCTCTCCATGAACGCAGCCATCGACAGGTCGTGACTGTTCGACGATTCGTACTTGAACTGGAAGCTCCCCATTATGCGCTCGCTGCTCAGCAGCTCTTCAAACCCCTTCAGCACGCTCATTTGGTCACGGATCGAGCAAATGCTGGTCTTGATAGCCAGGTGCTAAAGAGCCATGCTGATCGCCAGAGTGCCCTTTAAAGCCTCTTCCCCCACTGCTCCGTAGTGCATCGATTTTGTGTCGTCCAGGCCGATCATCACGTAGTAGTTGCGTTCGCTGGGTTATGTCCTTCTGAGCCAGATGCGGTCTTTGCGGTAGTTGGATGCGATGAAGGGAATGATTTTTTTGAGGTTGAGCTTCTTGCCAGTTTTGAAATCACCCCTGTATTCTGCGTTGTCCATGGGCTAGAGCACACTTTTGAGCTGTTCTTCTAGTATTTTGCTGACTTCGAACGACTAGCTCAGCATTTTCTTGTCATTTTCGGTCATTTAGGCTTGCATGGTCTCGCTCTTGTCCTGCTTGACGCTCTGCAGCGCTGCCTTAATCAGTTTTTCCCTCTATTCGTCATCGACAATCGTCTACCTCTCTAAACTCTACTTGTTCTTAGGCAGCTGCTTCTCCTCCTTCTTCAGCTTTTAGTACTACTGCTTATTGTATGCGTTTTTGTTGTCATTCTCGCCGTTCTTGCCTTTCTCCTCCCTCTTCGCACCCTCCTCCTTCTTAGCAGTATCTTTTTATTGCACATTCTCTTCTTTCTTAGCCCTACTCTAGGATTGCTCCTCTCTCTATTACCGCTTTTCCCCTTCCTTCTCCTCCTTCTCATCTACCATCTTCTGGTCGTCGAGGAGCGGCAGGTTTGTCGCAAATTTGTCCTTCTGCTCAGTAAGCTCAAACTGCTGCGGGTCGTCCTGATTGTTTTATTCTGCCTGCTGGTCGTTCATGATGACGTTGAGCTCCTTGATGAACTGTTCGTTGCCCTCCGAGCGCTGCTGCTTGAGGATTTCTTCTAGGAATTATTGGCTGAGATTGTGGACGGCTCTGCCTGAGCTTTGGTTTCCGTCGCCCTCGCCCTGCTCCTTATTTCCCTCATTATTGGCCTACAGCGCAGGGTCTTCTTCCTGGTTGATCACATCGTTGTTGGTATTGATGTCTCTGCGACCGTAGGCAGGGCCGTGCTGCTTGGATTGCCTGTTTTTGCGCTACTTCTACTTCTACTACTATTCATCGTTTTATTATTCATTGTTCTAGAGCTCATTCTACTCGCCTTCCTTATCGCCCTCTTCATTGTTCGACTCATTCTCGCCCTCAGAGGCCTACTGTTAATCAGGCTGCGAGCCCTCACTGTTCTTTTCCTCCTCCATGGACTACTGCTTCGAGTCGATTGCTTAGGGCTACTGTTCCTGGTCCATGTCGTACTGGGATTCCTTTTCGTGTTCTTCGACATCTTCTTTCTGTTTGTTGATTTTGTCGCCCTCCTCGTTGTTGGAGTCCCATTCGCTCTTCTCCTCCTCATCTCCCTACTGCTCCTACTGCTCCATCTCGCGTTGTTCCTCGCCCTTTCGCGTCTCTTTCTGCTCGCGCTCGTTGTCGACCAGCTACTCCTCGCCCTACTGCTGGTCGCGGATGTCGACGTCAGCCTGCTACTCGCCCTCTGCCTCGCCGGCCTCGTTCTTCATGTCCTGCTCGCGCTGGCTGTCATCGACGTCGCCCATCTGCTCGTCTGCTTCTTTTTACTCGCCCTAGCTGCCCTCCTCGCCTTCTTCCTGCGAGTGCATCTGTTCCTCGAAGTCCGCCTCCATCTAGATGTCGTTTTCCTCCTTGTTTTCAGCGTTGTCATTTTAGTTCTTCTCCTCGTCCTTGTGGCCCATCACCTGCTCCTCGTACTCG
>JAJTHX010000381.1 GCA_021300125.1 Betaproteobacteria bacterium
CTGATCGGCGATGCCGAACTGGCGCTGATCGATCCCGGCCCCGACATCGACACGCACCGTGAACTGCTGCTCGCCGCCGCGGGCGAGCGGCTGCGCTGGATTTTCTGCACGCACACCCATCGAGACCATTCGTCGCTGGCCCGCGCACTCAAGGACGTCACCGGCGCCCAGGTGCTGGGGCATGCGCGCACGCCTGACGATGGCCGCCAGGATCTGACGTTCGCGCCCGATCGCGCGCTGGCCGATGGCGACGTCGTCGATTGCGGCGCGTTCCGGCTGCGCGCGGTGCACACCCCCGGCCATGCCTCCAACCATCTGTGCTATCTCCTCGAAGGACGAGGGCTGCTGTTCACCGGCGATCACGTGATGCAGGGTTCTACGGTGGTGATTTCCCCGCCGGACGGCGACATGCAGGCCTATCTCGATTCCTTGCAGCGCCTGCCCAGGCTGCCAGTCACCCGTTTCGCGCCCGGTCACGGCCACATCATCGAGAATCCGGGCGAGGAAGTGCGGCGCTTGATTGAACACCGCATGAAGCGCGAGCAGAAAGTGCGCGCCGCCCTGCACCGTACAGGCCCCGCCACGCTGGAGGTGCTGGTGACGCGGGCCTATGACGATGTGCCGGAGCGCATACACCCGGTGGCGATGCGTTCCCTGCACGCCTCGCTGATCCGTCTCGAGCGCCTTGGCGCGGCAGTATGCTCCGACGGGCGCTGGCGCGAGACCTGATCCGGTGTCGCTAACCGCCAGCCTGGGCAGGGGACTGCGCGGCATCAACCGCTTGGGGCTTGGCCTGTCTGCGATTGTGGTCGCCTTCGGCCTAGTCCTGTTGAGCGTGCTGTGGAGCGTGGTGCTGACCGAGGAGCGCGTCGAGCACAATGAAATCGTCACTGCTGCGGTGAAGCAGCATTCCAA
This sequence comes from Betaproteobacteria bacterium, assembly GCA_021300125.1. GTDB lineage: Bacteria > Pseudomonadota > Gammaproteobacteria > Burkholderiales > SG8-41. The sequence continues at coordinate 916 of JAJTHX010000381.1, forward strand.
CCTGGCCGTGGCCTACGAAGAGCACGTGGTGCGCACACTGTCCGGTCTCGACAGCGCGCTGCTGATCGTGCGACAGGAATACCGCCGCCTCGGGCGCAGCATGAGCGTTACACGCTACATTGAGGAAGGGATCATCGACGAGCGCCTGTCGAGTTCGATCAGCATCACCGACGAACGCGGCAACGTACTGCTGAGCAGCCGCCCGATGCCGGCCGCGAGCTACGCCGAGTTCGAGTTTTTCCGGGTTCACCAGTTGCGCCGCGGCCGTGATGCGCTGCATGTTGGCGTGCCGGTTTCCGGGACACTGTCGGAGGCCTGGCAGATTCCGTTGAGCCGGCCCTGGCTCAAGGCCGACGGCAGTTTCGGCGGTGTGGTGGTGCTGTCGATGGATCCGGGCTACTTTGCCCGTTTCTACCGCAAGATCGACCTCGGCGCGCAGGGACTGGTGCTGCTGGCCGGGCTTGACGGTATGTCGCGCGCAAGCCGTGTCGACAATGTGCTCTCCTTCGGCGAGGATCTTGGCAACAGCACCCTTATTCGCGAGCAGGCGCGCAGCGAATACGGCAGCTTTATCAGCCTGGGCGGTATCGACGGTGTGCAGCGCTTCGTCAGTTACCGAACCCTCGTTGATTACCCGCTCGTGGTGGCAGTGGGGGCCTCGCGCGCCGAGGTGCTGGCGGACGTCACGCGCAACCGCAACCGCGATTACTTTGTTGCAGCGCTGATCACGATGGTGATTTTCGTGTTCACCACGGCCCTGGTGGTGGCGTTGCAGCGCCAGGAGCGCGCCGCGATCAGTCTTGCCACCAGCGAGGCGCGCTTCCGCGCCACCTTCGAGCAGGCTGCCATCGGCATCTGCCATTCCTCGCTGGAGCAGCGTTACATCGCCGTGAACCGTACCTTGTGCGAAATGCTCGGCTACACCCGGCAGGAGTTGATCGGCATGCCGGTATGGGAAATCATTCACCCGGACGACCGCGGCGACGAGCCGAAGTTCCGTGACCAGCTGCTGTCCGGTGAAATCGAAAGCCATGCCGCTGAAAAGCGCTATGTGCGCAAGGACGGACGCTTGATCTGGGTCAACCGCACGGTGTCCCTCGTGCGCGATTACTCCGGGGAGCCGCTGTACTTCCTGCGCGTGGTCGAGGATGTGACGGAAAGGAAGCGCCTTGAGCAGGAATTGCAGGCGCTGGCCGCGACCGATGCGCTGACCGGCCTGCCCAACCGCCGCAGCTTCATGGCCCGGCTGGAGGAGGAGTACGCACGCCTGCGGCGCTTCGATACCCAGCAGGTCGCAGTACTGATGCTTGACCTGGACTATTTCAAGAACATTAACGACACCTACGGCCATGCCGGTGGTGATGAGGTGCTGCGCCAGGTGGCAACCCTGATCCGCGAAGAGCCGCGGCGAGTCGACCTCTGCGCGCGCCTGGGGGGGGAGGAGTTCGCGATCATCCTCGCCGGCGCCTCTGCCGAAGCCGCAAGGGAATTCGCCGAGCGCCTGCGTCTCAAGATTGCGGCCGCCGCGATCGTGTTCGAGGGCAAGGCCATCGCGGTCACGGTCAGCATCGGCGTGGCGGCGATGATGCCTTCCGACGAATCGGCCGATGTGTCGCTGTTGCGTGCCGATGCGGCGCTGTACAAGGCGAAAGACGGCGGCCGAAACCTGGTGCTGCTGGCCGACGGCGGCGGCAGTGCCGCCGGCGCTGCGGCCTGAACGGCGGCACCGGTTCAGCGCGGGGAATTGACCAGCTTGACCGGCTGTCCCGCGGCGTAGGCCGCGGCATTGGCGAAGGCTTCGCCGAAATACAGCTCGTAGGTTTCGCGTTCGAGCCACGCGCTGTGGTGGGTGCACAGCGCGTTGTCGAGTTCGAGCAGCGGATTTTGGCCGCCCACAACCGGTTCGTTCTCGTAAACATCCACCGCGGCATGGCCCGGCCTTCCGGCCTTCAGGGCCGACTCCAGTACTCCCGGTGCGATCAGCTCGGCGCGCGCGGTGTTGACCAGCAGCGCGGTCGTCCTCATCCGCGCAAGATCCTGGGCGGTGACCAGGCCACGGGTTTCCTTCGACAGCCGGACCATCAGCACCAACACGTCGGATTCGGAGAAGAACTGCTCGCGACTGCTGGCAGTCTCATAGCCGGCGGCGCGCGCGGCCGCCATTGAGTTCTCGCGTCCCCAAACCAGCACGCGCATGCCGAAGCTGGCGCCGGTGGCGGCCACCAGCTTGCCGATGGTGCCCAGGCCGTAAATGCCCAGCGTGCGGCCCTTCAGCCCGAAGCTGAAGCGGTTGCGCCAGCCTCCGGCCTTCATCAACGCGGTTTCAGCCGGGATCTCGCGCAGGCTGCCGAGAATCATCGCCCAGGTCTGTTCGGCCACCGTGTACGGCGAAGCATGGCTGCCGGCGGCCACCGCGATGCCGCGCTCGTTGCAGGCTTCCAGGTCGATATGGTGGCAGCTGCGCCCGGTCTGGCTGAAGAGCTTGAGCCTGGGCAGGGCGGTGATGATGTCGCGTGTGAAGCGCGTGCGCTCGCGGATTGGTACGATGATGTCGGCGTCGCGCAGCTGTTCGATGAGGCGGCTGGCGGGCGGAGCGGCCTCGTTGAAGATGCGCACCTCATGGTCTTCAAGCAGGCGCATGCAGTCCAGCGTGCGGACCAGATTGTGGTAGTCATCAGGGATGGCGATGATCATGGACGCGAAGTCTAACCCGGCTGCGCGGTCCCGCGAAAGCCTGCCCGCGCTGCTGCTACCGCGGCGCTTGTGTCACAATCGACGCCCTCACGTCATTCGGGCGCGTTGCGCGAAAGGAAACCGCATCATGGAACTCGGACTCAAGGGCAAGGTTGCGGTGGTCACCGGCGGCACCGAAGGCATCGGCAAGGCCACCGTGGAGCGGCTGGTTGCCGAGGGCGCGAAAGTGGCGCTGTGCGCGCGCCGCGCCGAATTGATCGACGCCTTTGTCGCCGAACTGAAGAAAAAGGGCGGAGACGTGTTCGGCATGGTCGCCGATGCGGCGAAGGAAGCCGAACTGGAGAACTTCATCGAAGCCGCCGTGAAGCACTTTGGCCGCCTCGACATCCTCGTCAACAATGCCGGCGGCACCGGCCAGGATCCCTTCGACAAGGTCCTCGATCCTGCATGGAAGCTGGATATTGAAATCAAGGTGATGGCGCACGTGCGCACCACCCGCGCCGCGCTGCCGCACATGAAAAAGGCCGGCGGCGGCCGTATCATCAACCTCAACATGGTGGGCGCCAAGCAGCCCGGTGCCGCAATGTTCCCGACCACGGTGAGCCGCGCCGCCGGCCTCGCATTGGCGAAGGGGCTGTCCAAGGAACTGGCGCCGCACAACATCCTGGTCAATGTGGTTGCAGTGGGCAAGATCAAGTCCATGCAGCAGGCGCGCCGTGCCGCGAAGACCGGCAAGACCGTCGAGCAGCACTATGCCGACACCGGCAAGACCGTGCCCATGGGCCGTGTCGGCGAGTCGGAAGAGGTCGCCAACGTGATCGCCTTCCTCGCCTCGGATGCGGCGAGCTACGTCACCGGCTGCTGCATCAACGTCGATGGCGGTCTCTCCGGCGTGCTCTGACCGTTACGCACGCTGCGGCGGCCGCCCGGCCGCCGCCTGAAGGGGTATCGTGAGCATCCTCAACACGGCGCGCGACGCGGTCGCGGCCGGGCTTTTTTTCACCGTCGTCGTGCTGGTCATCGCTGCGGTCTGGCTGCCGGACTATCCGGCGTGGATCACCGGTGTCATGGCCTGGATCGCGTGCCTGCTGCTGCTGCCGAAGCTGCCGCGCCACCAGCTGCGGCTGGTGCTGATCTTGGCCGGGCTGGGTGTGGCGGGCATCGCCTGGAGCATGGCGAATGGCGCGAGTGGCCTGATCGGGATTGCGCTGACCCAGAACGTGCCGCTGGCCGGCATGCTGATCGCGGTGTCCTTCCTGCAACTGATTGCCATCGGTCGGCAGCAGTCGGCTGAAGCGGCGGAGCAGGGCCGCGGCGCGCTTGCCAAGACCCTGCTCGGCGTGCACCTGTTCGGCGCGGTAATCAATTATTCTGCGGTGGCGATCTTCGCCGACCGCCTCAGCGCACGCAGCCGGCTGAGCCTGCCGCAGGCGATGGCGCTCTCGCAGGCCTTCATCGTCGGTGCGGCATGGTCGCCGTTCTACGGCGCGATGGCTGCGGCGCTGACTGTGGCGCCGGCGGCGAGCCTGACCCAGCTGATCCTGTGGGGGCTGCCGGTCGCCGCGGCCGGCATGACCGTGACCTGGCTGACGCTGACCTCGGAATCCTACGGGCGCGCCAGGGACTTTGTCGGTTACCCGCTGCACCTTGAAGCCCTGTGGGTGCCGGCAGTGCTGGCGGTGAGTGTGCTCGCCATCCACGAATGGCAGCCGGCGTGGCCGGTGCTGGCGGTGATCGCGGCGATGGCGCTGCTGGTGACGCTGGTGACCCTGCTGCTGCGTGAAGGGGATGCCACCGCCGTGATCCTGCTGCGCCACGGCC
>JAJTHX010000300.1 GCA_021300125.1 Betaproteobacteria bacterium
CCGCCAGCGCCGCAACCGCCGCGGTTTCGGTGCGCAGCACGCGCGGCCCCAGGCGCAGCGCAAGGAATCCGGCGCGCAGCGCGTCTGCTGACTCGCTCTCGGAGAATCCGCCCTCAGGCCCGGCAAGCAGCGTCACGCCGGATGCGGAACGCTCCAGCTCACGCGGCCGCAGCACCGCCTGCGGTGCCAGCAGCAGACGCAGGCCGGCTCCGGCCGCAAGGCCCGCCAGCCATTCCCTGAAACCCAGCACGGGGCGCACTTCCGGCACGGTGTTGCGGCCGCACTGCTCGCAGGCACTGACCACCACGGCCTGCCAATGGGCCACCCGCTTTTGCGCGCGCTCCCCGGACAGCCGCACCACGCAGCGTTCGGCCATCAGGGGTTGAATGGCATGGACACCCAGCTCGACCGCTTTCTGGATGGTGTAGTCCATGCGTTCGCCGCTCGACACCGCCTGCGCCAGAGTCACCGGCAGCGGCGATTCGCGGCTCTCCGTGCGCGCAGCCCGCAGCTGCACCTCGACCTCGCCGCGCGCAATCGCAACGATCTGGCCATCCCAGGCGCCACCGCGACCATCGAACACCACCACCGCGTCCCCCTCGGCCAGGCGCAGCACGTGCGCGATGTGATGGGCCTTGGCGGCGGGCAGCCGGCACCGCCCGTGCTCCGGGATCGGATCGGAAAAGTATATTCTGTTCAATGGTTTAGCACTTCTCTGGGGTGCCAGGATTATGCCACAGAGGCCGTGCCGGCAGCCGCGGCGGGGAGTACAATGCGCCGCCCGGCACGGGGTCGTGCCGTGCAGCAGGGGAGAAACCGTTTTGCGCATCGTCATTCTCGGCGCCGGCCGCGTCGGCAGCTCGGTCGCCGAAAACCTGGTGTCGGAAGCCAATGACATCACCGTGGTGGACACCGACACCGAGCGCCTGCGCATGCTGCAGGACCGCCTTGACCTGCGCACGGTCACCGGCAACGCCGGCCATCCCGAGGTGCTCGCCCGCGCTGGCGCTCGCGACGCCGACCTGATCCTCGCGGTGACGCAGAGCGACGAAACCAACCTCGTCGCCTGCAAGCTCGCGGCCACCATGTTCAACGTGCCGACCAAGATCGCGCGCATCCGCGCCGCCGATTACCTGTCGCACCCGGAGATTTTCTCCGCTGACCATTTCGCGGTGGATACGGTGATCTGCCCGGAACAGATCCTCACCGACTACATCGTCAAACTGGTCGAATTCCCCGAGTCGCTGCAGGTGCTGGAGTTTGCTGACGGCCGCGTCAGCCTGGTCGGCGTGCGCGCCTTCCACGGCGGGCCGCTGGTCGGTCAGGAGCTGCAGACCATCCGCCAGCACCTGCCCAACCTCGACACCCGGGTGGCGGCGATTTTCCGGCAGGACAGCCCGATCATTCCCGACGCGACCACGGTGATCGAGGCCGGCGACGAGGTGTTCTTCGTGGCCGCCACCGAAAACATCCGCGGCGTGATGCGCGAACTGCGGCGCATGGACAAGCCGGTGAAACGCGTGATGATCGGCGGCGGCGGCAACATCGGACGGCGCCTGGCGCAGGCACTGGAAAACAAATACGAGGTCAAGGTCATCGAATATGACCGCAAGAACGCCGAATCGCTGGCCGCGGATCTCGGCAACACCCTGGTGCTGGCGGGCGACGTCACCGACGAAGAACTGCTGAAGGCGGAAAGCATCGGGGAGATGGACATCTACTGCGCACTGACCAACGACGACGAGAACAACATCATGTCATCGCTGCTGGCCAAGCGCATGGGCGCGCGGCGGGTGGTCGCGCTGATCAACCGCAGCTCCTACGTCAACCTGGTGCAAGCCGGCCAGATCGACATCGCGATCTCGCCGGCCCAGACCACCATCGGCAAGCTGCTCGCGCACGTGCGCCAGGGTGACTGCGTGGCGGTGCACAGCCTGCGCCGCGGCGCGGCCGAGGCGCTGGAGCTGGTTGCGCACGGCGATTCGAAATCGTCAAAAGTGGTGGGGCGGCGCATCGAGGAAATCGAACTGCCCAAGGGCGCAACCATCGGCGCGGTCGTGCGCAGCCACCGGCGCGGTGATGACGACAGCGAACGCAGTGAATACGAGGTGCTGATCGCGCACCATGACCTGGTGATCGAGCCCGAGGACCACGTCATCGTCTTCGTGGTCAACAAGCGCATGATGTCGAAGGTCGAGAGGCTGTTCCAGGTCGGGGTCGGTTTCCTGTGACCGCCTGCCGGGCCTCCCTGCCCCGGATCGCCTGAGCCATGACCTGGCTGATCGCGATCGCACCGGTCGCCGCGCTGATCGCGATGGCGATGAGCCTGTCGCATGCGCTGCCACTGGCCGTTTCGCTGCATCTCGATGACGGCGCGGCGATGCCGTTCGCGATCTCGATGGCGCTCAACTTCCTCACCGGCGCGGCAATCTGGCTGCTTACCCGTCGCCACAAGCGCGAACTGAGCCTGCGCGAGGGCATCCTGCTGGTGGTATCGGTTTGGACAGGCGGCGCGCTGTTCGCGACCGTGCCGCTGCTGCTGGCATTGCCCGAACTGTCCTTCACCGACGCCTACTTCGAGGCGGTATCCGGGCTCACCGCCACCGGTGCGACGGTGCTCACCGGCCTCGACCACCTGCCCCCCTCGCTCAACCTGTGGCGTGCCGAACTGCAGTGGCTGGGCGGCATGGGCGTGATCGTGCTGGTGGTGGCGATCCTGCCGATGCTGGGCGTAGGCGGCCGGCAGATCTCCAGGGCCGAGATCCCGGGGCCCATCAAGGACGAGCAACTGACCCCGCGCATCACCCAGACCGCCAAAGGCCTGTGGCTGGTCTACGCCGGACTTACCGCGGCATGCGCCCTGGCCTACCACTTCGCCGGCATGTCACCGCTCGATGCACTGATCCATGCCTTCACCACGCTTTCACTGGGCGGTTTCTCTTCGTACGACGCCAGTTTCGCGCACTTCGATTCGCCGCTGCTTGAAGCGATCGCCATCCTGTTCATGATGCTGGCCGGCATCAATTTCGCGACTCATTTCCTGGTCTGGCGCACGCTCAATCCCCGGCATTACGCGACGGATACCGAGGCGCGCTATTTCGTGCTGGTGATCGCCGTCAGCGTTGCGGGCATTTCCGCGCTGCTCCTCGGCGCCGGCATTTACGATGGGGGGTGGAGCGCATTGCGCTATGCCGCGTTCAATATCGTGTCGGTGGGCACCACCACCGGCTATGCCACCGCGGACTACAGCCAGTGGCCGGTATTTGCGCCCTTGTGGATCCTGTTCCTCGGCACCTTCCTCAGCTGCTCCGGCTCCACCGGTGGCGGCATCAAGATGATGCGGGCAATGATTCTCTACCGGCAGGTCTACCGCGAGATCAAGGGCCTGGCACATCCGCACGCCGTGAATCCGGTGAAAATCGCGGGCCATGTGGTGGCGGACAACGTGGTGTTCGCGGTGCTCGGCTTCTTTTTCATCTGGGTGGTGCTGCTGGTATCGATGACCCTGCTGCTGGGCTGGACCGGGCTCGATGCGATGACCGCGTTCTCGGCTGTGGTCGCCTCGCTGAACAACATCGGGCCCGGTCTGCACCAGGTCGGTCCTGCCACGAATTTCGCGGTGCTGAGCGATTTCCAGACCTGGATCTGCGCCTTCGCGATGCTGCTCGGCCGCCTTGAGCTGTTCGCGCTGCTGGTGGTGTTCACGCCAACCTTCTGGCGCAAATAAGTACCCTCTGCGCCGCCTTATCCTTTGACCGCCTTGAACAGCGCCAGCGCCTGCGTCCGCGCGACGGCGTGGTCCACCACCGGCGCCGGATAGTCGCGGCCGATCACGACACCCGCCGCCTGCTGCTCCAGCGGCATCATCAGCCAGGGCGCGTGGATCGCCTTGTTGTCGCAATCCTTCAGCTCCGGCAGGTAGCGGCGGATGAAGTCCCCCGAGGCATCGAACTTCTGCGACTGCGACACCGGGTTGAAGATGCGGAAATAGGGTTGCGCATCGCAGCCGGTCGATGCCGCCCACTGCCAGCCGCCGTTGTTGGCGGCGAGGTCGAAGTCATTGAGATGGTCGGCGAAATAGCGTTCGCCGCGGCGCCAGTCGACGAGCAGATCCTTGACCAGGAAGGAGGCGACGATCATGCGCAGCCGGTTGTGCATGTAGCCGGTCTGGTTGATCTGGCGCATTGCGGCATCGACGATGGGATAACCGGTGCGCGCCTCGCACCAGGCCCGGAACAGCCGGTCCTCTCCGGGCCAGCGGATCGCGTCGTAGGCGGGCTTGAAGGCCCCGGAAACCACATGCGGATGGTGGTGCAGGATCATGAAGTAGAAATCCCGCCAGACCAGTTCCGACAGCCAGGTCGCGGCCCCCTCGCCGGATTGCCCGCCGGCGCCGGGCCAGGCCGCACGCGCCAGCTCGCGCACCGAGATCGTGCCGAAGCGCAAATGCACCGACAGGTACGAGGGCCCTTTTTTCGCCGGGAAATCGCGGGCCTCGCGATAGCGCGCCATGCGCGGCGTAAAATCCGCCAGCAGACGGCGCGCGGCTGCGCTGCCGCCGGAGATGCCCAGCGCCGCGAGGTTGGTCGGCTGGAAACCGATGTCCGCCAGGGCCAGGGGCCTGGGCGCAGCCGTTCCCGGCGCCAAGGCCTTGAGGTAGTCCGCCACGGGATAAGCCTTGACATGAAACGGCTCGATTTTTTTCAGCCAGGCATTCTTGTACGGGGTGAACACGGAGAACGGCGTGCCGGACAGGGTCATCACCTCGTCCTGCTCGAAAATCACCTGGTCCTTGCGGGTGCTGAACTCGATGCGGGCATCGCCCAGCGCGGCGGCCACCGCGGCATCCCGGGCCACGGCCTGCGGCTCGTAATCACGGTTGGCAAAAACCGCCTGCACGCCGAGCTTCTGCGCCAGGCGCGGAATCTCGTGCTTCGCCTCGCCATGCAGGGTGAGCAACGCACCGCCCGCGGCACCAAGCGCCGCGGCCAGCTCGTTTACCGACTGCACGATGAATTCGACGCGCCGGTCGGCGCGGGAGGGCAGCGCATCGAGGATATCGGTGTCGTAAACAAAAACGCAATGGACCCGCCGCGCGGACTTCAACGCGGCGTACAGCGCGGCATTGTCATCACAGCGCAAATCGCGGCGGAACCACATCAGTACGGCATCGAAACGGCTCATTGCGCAGTCCTGAACTCAAGGCAGCCCTGCAGGTCCAAGGGCATCTTCCAAAAAAATACGGCGGCACCCACCGCCGGTCATTCAGCGAATCAGTCAATTGTGGCGGCTGCGGCACGGGCCTTACAATCACCAACCATGAGCAGCGTTGACCTCACCCAGCATTTCCTGATCGCCATGCCGGCCATGGCGGACCCCCACTTCTCGCGCACGCTCACGCTGGTCTGCGAGCACAACGACAACGGTGCACTCGGCATTGTCGTCAACCGCCCGACCGATTTTAACCTTCACAGCCTGCTCGAGCAGGTCAAGATCACGCCCGGCGGCGACTTCAAATCGGTGCCGGTGCACTTCGGCGGCCCGGTGCAGGTGGATCGCGGCTTCGTGCTGCACCGCCCCCGGGGCCAATGGCAATCCACCCTGGGTGTCAGCGAAGAGATCGGGCTTACCACCTCCAAGGATATTCTGGAAGCGGTTGCCCGCGGCGAGGGGCCGGAACAGATCCTGGTCACGCTGGGCTATGCCGGCTGGGCACCAGGGCAGCTGGAACAGGAACTCGCTCAGAACGCCTGGCTAAGTGTGCCGGCGCGCGCCGACATACTGTTCGGCCTGCCGGCAGCGGAACGGCTGCCGGCGGCGATGCAGCAGCTCGGCATCGACTACGCCAATCTCTCGGACGTCGCCGGCCACGCGTGATGCAGCGACCCGAGCGGGGCACGGTACTCGCCTTCGACTTCGGCGAACAGCGCATCGGTGTCGCCGTCGGCGAGATCGAACTCGCCATTCCCCACGCCCTGCCGGTGATCGCAACGGCCGACAACGCGCGCCGTTTTGACGCCATCGCCGCCCTGATCTCGGAATGGCGGCCGGTGCTGCTGGTGGTCGGCGTCGCCAGCCATGCCGACGGCGCGCCGCATGAAACCGGCCGCCTCGCGCGCCGCTTCGGGCAGCGCCTGCACGGCCGCTTCGGTCTCGCGGTGGACCATGTCGACGAGCGGCTGACCTCGCAGGCGGCGGAATCCGCGCTGCGCGAGGCCGGCCTCGACCGTGCCCGCCGTGCCGCGGCGCTCGACTCCGCAGCGGCCGCCGAAATCCTGCGCACCTGGTTTACCCTGCCCGGGGCCTGAAAAACGGCGCGCGAGGCGGTTCAAAGCGCGGGAGGGTTGTGATAGTCTTGCGGCCGTTTATGCGCCACTCTCATGCCGGGTAACCCGCTCCCTGACGCCGAGTCACTGCTCGCGTCACTGACTGACCGGATGCGGTCCGCCGTCGGACCCGCCACCGGGCTGGTGGGCATTCATACCGGCGGTGTATGGCTGGCCGAACGCCTGCATGCCGCGCTGGGCCTGAAACTGCCGCTGGGCACCCTCGACGTTTCCTTCTACCGCGACGACTTCAGCCGCAAGGGCCTGCGCCGCAACGTCAAGAGTTCCGACATTCCCTTCGACGTCGACGGTTGCGACGTGGTGATCGTTGATGACGTGCTCCACACCGGGCGCACCATCCGCGCCGCATTGAACGAGCTCTTCGATTACGGCCGTCCGGGACGCATACGCCTCGCGGCGCTGGTCGACCGCGGCGGGCGCGAACTGCCGATCGCGGCCGATTTCACCGGCGCGGAAATCGAAGCCTCTGCGGGCGAAACCATCGAACTGACGCGCGATGCCGCAGGCCGGCTTGCGCTGCAACTGACGCGGAACTGACGATGTGGCTTGATTCCGCCAACCCGCAACTGAACAAAAACGGCGAACTGCACCACCTGCTGTCGCTGGAAGGCTTGCCCGCGGGCATCCTGCGCCAGATCCTCGACACCGCGGAATCCTTCGTCGGCGTCACCCAGCGCGAGGTCAAGAAGGTGCCGCTGCTGCGCGGCAAGGCCGTGTTCAACCTGTTTTTCGAACCCTCGACGCGCACGCGCACCACCTTCGAGATCGCGGCCAAACGGCTGTCGGCCGACGTGATCAACCTCGCCATCAACGTGTCCTCGCAGAGCAAGGGCGAGACCGTGCTCGACACCGTGGCCAACCTGTCGGCAATGCAGGCCGACATGTTCATCGTGCGCCATGCCGCGAGCGGCGCGCCGTACCTGATCGCTAAACATGTCGCGCCCGACATCCACGTCGTCAACGCCGGCGACGGCCGCCACGCGCACCCGACGCAGGGCCTGCTCGACATGTACACCATCCGCCACTACAAGGGCGACTTCACCAAACTGCGCGTGGCCATCGTCGGCGACATCCTGCACTCGCGCGTGGCGCGCTCGCAGATCCACGCGCTGAGCACGCTGGGCTGTCCGGAAATCCGCGTCATCGGCCCCAAGACGCTGCTGCCGGCTCACGTCAACCGCCTCGGCGTGCAGGTCCACGGCGACATGCGCCAGGGCCTCAAGGACGTCGACGTGGTGATGATGCTGCGCCTGCAGAACGAGCGCATGAACGGCGCGCTGCTGCCCTCGGCGCAGGAGTTCTACAAATACTACGGCCTCACCGAGGACAAGCTGGCACTGGCAAAGCCTGATGCCATCGTGCTCCACCCCGGGCCGATGAACCGCGGTGTGGAAATCGACTCCAGCGTCGCCGACGGCCGCCAGTCGGTGATCCTGCCGCAGGTTACCTTCGGCATCGCGATCCGCATGGCCGTGATGAGCATCCTCGCCGGGAACTGAGCCGATGAAGATCCATATCAAATCCGGACGGCTGATCGATCCCAGGCACGGTGTCGATGCCCAGCGCGATGTCTACATCGCCGCCGGAAAAATCGTTGCCATCGGCGAAGCCCCGGCCGGCTTCAGCGCAAACCGGGTGATCGATGCCGCTGGCCGGGTGGTGTGCCCGGGACTGGTGGACCTCGCGGTGCGGCTGCGCGAGCCGGGTTACGAGTACCTGGCCACGCTGGAAACCGAAATGAGGGCGGCGATTGCCGGCGGCGTGACCAGCCTGGCCTGCCCGCCGGATACCGATCCGCCCCTCGACGAGCCGGGCCTGGTGGAAATGCTCAAGTTCAGCGCCCGCAACCTGAACCAAGCGCACCTGTATCCGGTGGGTGCGCTGACCGCCGGCCTCAAGGGCAAGAACCTGACCGAAATGGCCGAGTTGCGCGACGCCGGCTGCGTCGCCTTCTCCCAGGCCGAAGCCCCATTTGCCGACACCCAGGTGCTGATGAACGCGCTGCAATACGCCGCGACCTTCGGCATCCCGGTGTGGTTACGCGCGCAGGATCCGGCGCTCGCCCGCCACGGCGTCGCCCATGAGGGCGAAGTGGCCACCCGCCTCGGACTGCCAGCGATCCCGGTCATGGCCGAGACCGTGGCACTGTCGACGATCCTGCTGATCGCACGCGAGACCGGCGCGCGCATCCACATCGCGCGGATCTCATCCGCCGAGGCAGTGGCCATGGTGCGCGATGCCAAGGCACGCGGTCTGCCGGTGACCTGCGACATCGGCGTCCACCACCTCCACCTGTCGGAGATGGACATTGGCTACTTCGACCCCAATTGCAACCTGACCCCGCCATTGCGCAGCCAGCGTGACCGCGATGCGCTGCGTGGGGGACTGGCCGACGGCAGCATCGACGCGCTGTGCTCGGACCACACGCCAGTGGACGAGGACGCCAAGCAGCTGCCTTTCTCCGAGGCCGAACCCGGCGCCACCGGCGTCGAACTGCTGCTGCCGCTGACGCTGAAATGGGCCGCAGAGGAAAAGCGTCCGCTGGCCGCCGCAATCGAACGCATTACCGTGAAGCCGGCGGCAATCCTCGGCATCGACGCCGGCCATCTCGGTGTCGGTGCCAGCGCCGATGTCTGCATCTTCGATCCGGGCTGCGACTGGCGCATCGAGCCGTCCGCGCTGTTCAGCCTGGGCAAGAACACCCCCTTTTCGGGCTACGAGATGCGTGGCCGGGTGACCCACACCCTGGTCAGCGGCAATCTCGTCTACGAGAAAAAGTCTAATTAAATCAATAAGTTATAAATATTCCCGGGGCGCCGCACGGCGCTCTGCTGGTAAACTTGCGGCTGTGTTTGCTGTCTGATGCCCGTTGGCTGATCTGCAGCCCGCCGCACCGCCTGTCCGAATCAACCGCTGATTGAATACCGTCATGAATCCCCTGCTAGATTGTTCGGGCCTGCCCCGCTTCGCCGATTTCAAACCCGGGCTGGTTGCACCCGCCGTTGACCAGCTGCTCGCAGAAAACCGCGCGCTGATCGCGCGCCTCGCCGCCGATCCCGCGGCACCGACCTGGGACAACTTCGCCGGCCCGCTGGAAGATGCCAACGAGCGCCTGCACCGCGCCTGGGGCCAGGTCGGCCATCTCAATGCGGTGGTGAACAGCCCGGAGCTGCGCGAGGCCTACAACGGCAATCTGCCGAAAATCTCCCAGTACTACACCGAGCTCGGCCAGCATGAGGGGCTGTACGAAAAATTCAAGGCGCTGCGCACATCCGCTGTGTACGACGGGCTGGCCGCAGCGCAGAAAAAAATCATCGACAACGAGGTGCGCGATTTCCGCCTCGGCGGCGCCGAACTCGCCGCAGACAAGCGGCCACGCTACACCGAAATCCGCGACCGGCTGTCGATGCTCGGCTCGCGCTTCAGCGACAACCTGCTTGACGCGACGAACGCCTGGTCGCACTTCATCCGCGATGAGGCCGGACTCGCCGGACTGCCCGACGATGCGCGCGAGGCCGCGCGCGAAGCGGCGCAGGCCGACGGCAAAGACGGCTGGAAATTCACGCTGCATGCGCCTTCCTACCTGCCGGTACTGCAATACGCCGACGATCGCGGCCTGCGCGAGCGCATGTACCGCGCCTATGTCACGCGCGCTTCCGAATTCGGGGACGCCAAACTCGACAACACCCCGCTGATCACCGAAATTGTCGCGCTGCGCCGCGAAATGGCGCAGCTGCTCGGGTTCGCCAGCTATGCCGAGTATTCGCTCGAGGCCAAGATGGCGGACACGCCGCAGCAGGTGATGCAGTTCCTGCGCGACCTCGCCGCGCGCGCAAGGCCCCATGCCGAAAAAGACCTCTCCGAACTGCGCGACTTCGCGCGCAAGGAACTGGGCATGACGGCGCTCGAGGCCTGGGACATCGCCTATGTCTCGGAGAAACTGCGTGCCGCGCGTTACGCCTTCTCCGAAAACGAGGTCAAGCAGTATTTCCCTGAAACCACGGTGCTGCCCGGGATGTTCAAGGTTGTCGAAACGTTGTTCGGCCTCACCATCAGTCCGACCGAGGCGCCGACCTGGCATCCGGACGTGCGCTTTTTCTCGATCCGCGACAAAGCCGGCGCGCTGGTCGGCCAGTTCTACCTCGACCTCTACGCGCGTTCGACCAAGCGCGGCGGCGCGTGGATGGATGATGCGATCACCCGCCGCGCCACCGCCGCCGGCACGCAGACGCCGGTGGCTTATCTCAACTGCAATTTTTCCGCGCCCATCTCGGGAAAGCCCGCGCTGTTCACCCATGACGAGGTGATCACGCTGTTCCACGAGTTCGGCCACGGACTGCACCACCTGCTCACCCGCGTCGACTACCTCGGCGTGTCCGGCATCAACGGCGTGGAATGGGATGCGGTGGAACTGCCCAGCCAGTTCATGGAGAACTTCTGCTGGGAGTGGGGTGTGGTGGAACCGATGACCCGCCACGCCGACAGCGGCCAGCCACTGCCACGCGCACTGTTCGACAAGATGGTGGCGGCGAAGAACTTCCAGAGCGGCCTGCAGACGCTGCGCCAGGTCGAATTCGGCCTGTTCGACCTGCACCTGCACCACGACTTCGATCCTGCCGGCGGCGGCACTGCGCAGCAGCTGCTCGACCAGGTGCGGCGCGAGGTGGCCGTGCTGCTGCCGCCCCCGTACAACCGCTTCCCCAACAATTTCTCGCATATCTTCGCCGGCGGATATGCCGCGGGCTATTACAGCTACAAGTGGGCCGAGGTGCTGTCCGCCGACGCCTACAGCCTGTTTGAGGAAAACGGCGTGCTCGATGCCGGCACCGGCCGCCGTTTCTGGGATGAAGTGCTGGGCGTGGGCGGCAGCAGGCCGGCGCTTGAATCCTTTGTCGCCTTCCGCGGCCGCGAACCGAAGATCGATGCCCTGCTGCGCCACAACGGCATGGTCGAACCGCAGCCGGCCTGAGGGCCTGCTCGCGGTATCATCGCTGCGCCAGCACCACTACGGCGGAGGCCCGACATGCGCAAAACCTGCACCCTGATCCTTGCCCTGCTGCTTTGCGGCGGCGCCCAGGCCGCCCAGCTTTACCGCTGGGTTGACGACAAGGGCCGCGTCGAATGGCGCGACACGCCGCCGCCGCCCAACGCCAAGAAGGTAGAGCGCCGCAGCGTTGGCGGCAGCGTGGTCGAAACCTCGACCCTGCCCTTCAGCGTGCAGCAGGCGATGCAGAACTTCCCGCTGGTGCTCTATGTCACCGACTGCGGTGAAGGCTGCACCAAGGCGCGTGAACACCTCAACCGCCGCGGCCTGCCCTATACCGAGCGTAACCCTCAGGACGATTTCGAGGCCTTTCGCAAACTCACCGATGGCCGGGTCGAGGTGCCGCTGCTTTTCGTCGGCCGCCAGGCTTTGCGCGGCTACGAGCAGGGCGCCTGGGATACGGCACTCGACGCAGCGGGTTACCCGCGCGTGGTGATCGGCGCCAAGCCCCAGCCCAAGCCCGCGCCGGCGGCCAAACCGCCCGCAGCGGCCCCAGCCGGCGAAGCCGCGGCCGCGCCTGCAGCAGGCACACCAGCTGCAGCAGCCACCCCGCCCGCCACCCCTTGAAGCTTGCCACCTGGAACGTCAACTCGCTGAAGGTCCGGCTGCCGCAGGTGCTGGACTGGCTGGCACAACACCGGCCCGATGTGCTGTGCCTGCAGGAAACCAAGCTCGA
>JAJTHX010000014.1 GCA_021300125.1 Betaproteobacteria bacterium
ATGTTGCCGGGGGTGCGGCCGAGCATCTGCTTGGCAGCGAGGCCGACTTCCTGGATCACTTTCTTGCCGTTGGGGCCGCCTTCCTGGCGGATGGCGACGACGGAAGGTTCGTCGAGGACAATGCCCTTGCCGCGCACGTAGATCAGGGTGTTCGCGGTGCCGAGGTCGATGGCGAGGTCGTCATTGAAATAACCGCTGAGAAAACCGAACATAAACTCTTTCTTGTCAACGAATTTTGGGCCTCGCGCAGGCGTGGGGCCGCGCCTTGCCGGGCCCCGGTATGATACCCTAGCGGCCTCGATTTTTTTGCCGTTTTTTCCGGCTGTCTCCAGGCATTTTCCCTCTGCCATGACCCTCAAACTCGATGACGTGCGCCGAGCCGCTCACTTGGCGCGCATTGCGATCGACGATACCGAAGCCGAGGCCACGCTGGCCCAGCTCGACCGGGTCTTCTCCTTGATCGGGCAGATGCAGGCGGTGGATGTCTCGGGCATCGAACCGATGGCGCATGCGCAGGATCTGATGCTGCGTCTGCGCGACGACCGCGTCACCGAGGGCAACCAGCGCGAACTCTTCCAGTCGTCCGCGCCCGAAACCGAGGCCGGTCTTTATCTGGTGCCCAAGGTCATCGAGTAAGCGCAACTTTCCGGGGCGACTGGCATGCTGGTCGCTGCCCCCTCCGCAATGTCCATCACCACCCTCCAGCAGATCGCCAACCGCCTCGCCGCAGGAGAGTGCTCCAGCGTCGAAGTCACCCAAGATTACATCAATAAAATCAATGAGTTAAATAAATCACTCGGGTGTTACATCACGATCGATGCCGAGCGCAGCCTGACGCAGGCGCGTGCCGCCGATGCGCGGCGCGCAGCCGGCAAGGCGGGTGCGCTGACCGGTGTGCCGCTGGCACACAAGGACATCTTCTGCGCCAAGGGCTGGCTGACGACCTGCGGCTCGAAAATGCTCGGCAACTTTGTGGCGCCCTATGATGCCCATGTCGTCGAGCGCTGCGATACCGAAGGCATGGTCACGCTGGGCAAGACCAACATGGACGAGTTTGCGATGGGCTCGTCGAACGAGACCTCGCATTTCGGCCCGGTGCGCAATCCCTGGGATGTCACGCGCGTGCCCGGGGGCAGCTCGGGTGGTTCGGCGGCTGCGGTCGCTGCAGGCCTGGCGCCCGCCGCGACCGGCACTGACACCGGCGGTTCGATCCGCCAGCCGGCGGCGCTGACCGGCATCTGCGGACTGAAGCCGACCTACGGACTGGTGTCGCGCTACGGCATGATCGCCTTCGCATCCAGCCTCGACCAGGCGGGACCGATGGCGCACACGGCGGCTGATCTCGGCCTGCTGCTGAACGTGATGGCAGGCCACGATCCCCGCGATTCGACCAGCCTGCAGCGTCCGGCCGAGGACTACAACCGCGATCTCGAAAAACCGCTGAAAGGCCTGCGCATTGGGCTGCCGCGGGAATTTTTCGGAGACGGCATGTCCGCCGACGTGCGCAGGGCGACCGATGCCGCGATTGCCGAATACCAGAAACTTGGTGCGCAGCCGGTCGAGGTCAGCCTGCCGAACATGGGCCTGTCGGTGCCGGTGTACTACGTGCTGGCGCCGGCGGAGGCCTCGAGCAACCTGTCGCGTTTTGACGGCGTGCGATATGGTCACCGCGCTGCCGAATACGGCGACCTGCTCGACATGTACAAGCGCAGCCGTGCCGGGGGTTTCGGCGCCGAGGTCAAGCGCCGCATCCTGATCGGCACCTATGTGCTGTCGCACGGCTACTACGACGCCTACTACATCCGCGCGCAGAAACTGCGCCGGCTGATCGCGCAGGATTTTGCCCAAGCCTTCAAGGCCTGCGACGTGATCATGGGGCCGACCAGTCCCACCACCGCATTCAGGCTCGGCGAGAAAAGCGCCGATCCGGTGCAGATGTACCTCTCCGACATCTACACCATCGCGGTCAACCTGGCCGGCCTGCCCGGGATGTCTATTCCCTGCGGTTTCGGCGAAGGCGGCCTGCCGGTGGGGCTGCAGATCGTCGGCAACTACTTCGACGAGGCGCGCATGCTCAATGTCGCGCACCAGTACCAGCTCGCGACCGACTGGCACCGCCGCGCGCCCCGGGGGGTCACGGCATGAAGTGGGAAGTGGTGATCGGGCTTGAAACCCATGCCCAGCTGTCGACGCTATCGAAGATCTTCTCCGGTGCCCCGACCGCCTTTGGCGCCGAGCCCAACACCCAGGCCTGCGGCGTGGATATCGCGCTGCCTGGCGTGCTGCCGGTGCTCAACCGCGGCGCGGTCGAGCGCGCGGTCCGCTTCGGCCTTGCGGTTGGCGCAAAGATCAATTCGCCGTCGATTTTTGCACGCAAGAATTATTTCTATCCCGACCTGCCCAAGGGTTACCAGATCAGCCAGTACGAAAAGCCGATCGTCGAGTGCGGCGGCATCGCGATCCAGGTCGGCGATGCCGAAAAGACGGTGCGCCTGACCCGCGCGCACCTTGAGGAGGATGCCGGCAAGTCGCTGCACGAGGACTTCCATGGCCGCAGTGGCATCGACCTCAACCGCGCCGGCACGCCGCTGCTGGAAATCGTGTCCGAGCCCGACATGCGCTCGGCCGAGGAGGCGGTGGCCTATGCGAAGGCCCTGCACACGCTGGTGCGCTGGATCGGTGTCTGCGACGGCAACATGCAGGAAGGCTCCTTCCGCTGCGACGCCAACGTCTCGGTGCGTCCGGCCGGCAGCGACAAACTCGGCACCCGCCGCGAGATCAAGAACCTCAACAGCTTCCGCTTCCTGCAGCAGGCGATCGAGTACGAGGTGCAATGGCAGATCGGCGAGCTGGAGGACGGCCGCGCGATCGAGCAGGCCACGGTGCTGTTCGATCCCGACAGCGGCGAGACGCGGATGATGCGCAGCAAGGAAGACGCGCACGACTACCGCTATTTCCCGGATCCGGACCTGCTGCCGCTGGAGGTCACCGTGCAGCAGATCGAGGCGGTTCGGGCGGCGATGCCGCCTCTGCCCGAGGCGCGGCGCGAGCAGTTCCGAGCCCGGTTCGGGCTGACGCCCTACGACGCGGGGCTGCTGACTGCCAGCCGCGAATTGGCCGATTACTTTGCCGCCGCTGCTGAAGGCGCCGATGCGAAGACCGGCAAGCTGTGCGCGAACTGGATCAGCGGCGCGCTCAGCGCTCGCCTCAACGAGGACAACCTCGAGATTGCCGCTTCCCGTATTGATGCGTCACGGCTGCGCGGCCTGGTCGACCGCATCGCCGACGGCACGCTCTCGGGCAAGATGGCCAAGGACGTATTCGATGCAATGTGGGCGGGCGAAGGTGATGCCGATGCCATCATTGCCGCCAAGGGCCTGAAGCAGATCTCAGACAGCGGCACGCTGGAAAAAATCGTCGACGACGTGCTGACCGCGAACGCGCAGCAGGTGGCGGACTACCGGGCGGGCAAGGAAAAAGCCTTCAACTCGCTGGTCGGTCAGGCGATGAAGGCAACCAGGGGCAAGGCCAATCCCCAGCAGGTCAACGAGATTCTGAAGCGCAAGTTGGCCGGCTGAGTTCCGGCAGCCTGCTGCCAGAGGGCTATTTTTTCGCGGCTGGAGCCGGCGCCGGCGCTGCGGGAGCGGCTGCCGCCGCACCCCCGAGTTCGATGAAGCGCGCTTTCTGCTCCGCGTAGCGCTTCGAGATGTCTTCCTTGTCCTTCTGCTTTTCCGCGATGCGTGTTTCGAGCCGCCGTTTTTCGTCATTGGCGCGCGCCAGCTCGTCGGCCAGCGCAGGGGAGGGCTTGCCGCCCTTCTGCGCAGTATCGAAGCGTTTCTGCGATCTGGCCTGGGCCTCGGTGGCGTTTTTCAGCGATGC
This sequence comes from Betaproteobacteria bacterium, assembly GCA_021300125.1. Lineage (GTDB taxonomy): Bacteria > Pseudomonadota > Gammaproteobacteria > Burkholderiales > SG8-41. The sequence continues at coordinate 3,880 of JAJTHX010000014.1, forward strand.
CGTGAGCTGCTGGATCTGCAGGTCCACGACCTGCAGCTCGCGGTCGCGGCGCAGGTCGATTTCCTTCTCCGAGGTGTAGGTGTTCATCAGCGCCGAGTCGAGACGGCGCTGTTCGGCGATCTTGCGGTCTTCCTCTGCTTTCTGCGCAGCCTTGCGCGCGGCCTCCTCCTTCTGCCGCGCGGCTTCTTCCGCGGATACGATGGTCTTGCGCGGGATGCCCTGGCTGTCGAGCACCTGCGATGCGTTCTGCTGGAATTCAGGCGGCACGCGGTCGCCGCAACCGACGACCTTGCCGCTCTTGTCCTTCCAGCACACGATTTTCTGGGCGTTCGCGGCAGGCCAGAGCAGCATCAATCCCGAGGCCAGCGCCAGTGCCCGGCAAGTCCTCAGCCATTCAGTCATGCTTCACTCCGTATTCTCTGCGGTAGGCGGCGACAGCATCGAGCTGCCGCACCATGCCCGGTTCCTGCTCCAGAAACGACACCAAGTCGTCCAGCGTCGCGATGCTGATGACCGGAATGCCGTACAGCTGGGTGACTTCCTGGGTTGCCGAGAGTTCGCTGCTGCCGCGCTCCATGCGGTCAAGCGCGATCAGCACGCCGGCCGGGGTTGCATTCGCGGCGCGGATCAGATTCACCGACTCGCGCACCGAGGTGCCGGCGGAAATCACATCGTCCACAATCAGCGTGCGGCCGGCGAGCGGTGCGCCGACGATGCTGCCGCCTTCGCCATGGTCCTTGGCTTCCTTGCGGTTGTAACTGAAGGACAGGTTCCTGCCGTTCTCGGCCAGCGCGATCGCCACCGCGGCAACCAGCGGGATGCCCTTGTAGGCCGGGCCGAACAGCAGGTCGAAGGACAGGCCGTGGGCGGTGATGGCTTTGGCGTAGAATCGCGACAGTTCTCGCAGTGAGCGGCCGTCGCAGAAGAGGCCGGCATTGAAGAAATACGGCGACAGCCGGCCGGCCTTGGTCTTGAATTCGCCGAACAGCAATACCCGGGTATCGATGGCGAAGCGGATGAATTCGTGTCGGAAACTGGCGGCCATTGGGGAGCGGTCCGGGAAGGAGTTGGCGGCGGTTTGGGCCGCCCTGTCCTCTAGAAGCCTTGCTGAATCAGTATCGTGAAAATTATAACCCTGAATCTCAACGGTATCCGGTCCGCTGCGCGCAAGGGCTTTCTGGAATGGCTGGCCCGGCAGCAGGCTGACGTGGTCTGTGTGCAGGAGATCAAGGCGCAGGCCGCGGACATGACTGCGGAACTGCTGTCTCCGGCCGGCTATCACGGCCATTTTCACTACGCCGAGAAAAAAGGCTACAGCGGCGTCGGTCTCTACAGCCGGGCGAGCCCTGCAAAAGTGGCCACCGGCTTCGGTGTCACCGAGTTTGATGCCGAGGGCCGCTACCTGCGCGCTGATTTCGGCGACCTCAGCGTGATCTCGCTGTACCTGCCCTCGGGCTCCAGCGGCGAACACCGGCAGGCCTCCAAGTTCCGTTTCCTCGAGGCCTTTTTCCCTCTGATGAAACGACTGCGCAAGGCGGGGCGCGAGATCGTGCTCTGCGGCGACTGGAACATCGCCCACCGCGAGATCGACCTGAAAAACTGGAAGGGCAACCTGAAGAATTCCGGCTTCCTGCCCGAGGAGCGCGCCTGGATGACCCGGGTGTTTGACGAGCTGGGCTGGGTGGACGTGTATCGCCGGCTGCATCCCGACGCCGCCGGCGAGGGCTACACCTGGTGGTCAAACCGCGGCCAGGCCCGGGCCAAGAATGTCGGTTGGCGCATTGATTACCAGATCGCGACGCCTGGCATCGCGGCGCGTGCGAAACGCGCGGCGGTGTACCGGGACGAGCGTTTTTCCGATCACGCGCCGCTGACCGTCGAGTACGCCTGATCCCCTTGGACACCGCCAGGCCGAGCTGGGCCGAAACGCTCAGCGCCATACTCAGCGGCCGCATGCTGGTGGCGCTGCTGATGGGCTTTTCCTCGGGCCTGCCGCTGCTGCTGACCGGTTCCGTGCTGCAGGCCTGGCTCAAGGACGGCGGTGTCGACCTCAAGCGCATCGGGTTTTTTGCGCTGATCGGGTTGCCGTACACCCTCAAATTCCTGTGGGCGCCGCTGTTTGACCGTTATGTGCTGCCGCTGGGCCGCCGCCGCGGCTGGCTGCTGCTGATGCAGCTCGCCGTGGCTGCCGCCCTGCTGGTGCTGGCGGCAGCCCAGCCTTCGCCCGAGCAGCTGTGGCTGATTGCGGGCGCCGGCTTCCTTGTCGCGCTGTTCTCGGCTTCTCAGGACATTGTGGTCGATGCCTATCGCCGCGAGAGCCTGGCAGAGGCCGAGCTCGGGCTGGGATCGGCGCTGTACGTCAATGGCTACCGCGTGGGCATGCTGCTGGCCGGCGGCGGCGGCCTGATCCTTGCCGACTGGCTGTCCTTCCCGTCCATGTACCGCATCATGGCGCTGGCCGTTGCAGCCTGCGTGCTGGTCACCCTGCTCGCGCCCGAGCCCGTGGCGCCCGAAGGCCGCCCGCGCACCCTGCGCGACGCGGTGGTGCTCCCCTTCCTCGACTATTTCCGCCGTGACGGAGCCTGGCTGATCCTTGCCTTCATCCTGCTCTACAAGGTGGGCGATACCATGGCCTCGGCGATGACCACGCCGTTTTATCTTGAGCTCGGCTACAGCAAGACCGAGATCGGTGCGGTGGTGAAGCTGTTCGGCTTCTGGGCCACCATCGCCGGCGGCACCCTGGGCGGGATCTGGATCCTGCGCATCGGCATGCCGCGCGCGCTGTGGTGGTTCGGCATTGGCCAGATGCTGTCAACCCTGGGATTTGTCGTGCTCTCCCAACTGCCGCCCACCGAGCTTGCGCTGGCGGTGGTGGTCGCGGTCGAGAATTTCACCGCGGGACTCGGCACCGCGGCCTTCGTCGGCTTCATGGCGGCGCTGACCGACCGCCGTTTCACCGCGACCCAGTACGCGCTGCTCTCCAGCCTGATGGGGGTGCCGCGGGTGCTGCTCTCCGCACCGACGGGATGGCTCGCAGAGTCGCTGGGCTGGCCCGGATTCTTTCTGCTGTGTGCGCTGATCGCGCTGCCGGGGCTGCTGATGCTGCGCTGGGTAACGCGGCTCTCGGCCTCGCCTCAGGCACCGCTGAACCGGTAGATCGCCAGCTCGCCCAGCAGGTTGGGGCAGAAGCTGACCGGCCGCTTGCCGCTGAGCACGCAGCAAGCGGTGATGCGGATGCCGCGCACGGCGCAGAACGCTTCGAAATCGCTGAGCGTGCACAGGTGGATGTTCGGCGTGTCGTACCAGGAGTAGGGCAGCTTGGGCGATACCGGCATCCGTCCGCCCAGCACGTGCAGGCGGTTTTTCCAGTAACCGAAATTGGGAAAGGCGACGATGCCGGCCCGTCCGACACGAAGCATTTCGCGCACGATGTGTTCGGTGTTGCGCATGGCCTGCAGTGTCTGCGACAGCAGCACGAAATCGAAGGAACGGTCGTCGAAATCGGACAGGCCGCGCTCGAGGTCGCC
>JAJTHX010000204.1 GCA_021300125.1 Betaproteobacteria bacterium
ATGGTTTCGGGCCGCGTCGTTGCCACGGTGAGGTGTCCGCTGCCGTCGGCAAGCGGGTAGCGGATCTGCCACAGCTTGCCGTCTTCCTCCTCGGCCTGGACCTCGAGGTCGGAAATCACGGTTTTCAGCACCGGGTCCCAGTTCGACAGGCGCACGCCGCGGTAGATCAGGCCGTCGCGGTAGAGCTTGACGAAGGTGTGGTTGACCAGTTTTGCCAGCGGCTCGTCCATCGTGAATCGCTCGCGTGACCAGTCGCAGGAGGCGCCGAGCCGGCGCATCTGGCGAGTGATGGTCGAGCCCGACTGTTCCTTCCAGGCCCAAACCCGCTGCATGAAGGCTTCGCGGCCGAGCGCGTTGCGGGATTCGCCCTGCTGCTCAAGCTGACGGGTCACCACCATCTCGGTGGCGATGCCCGCATGATCGGTTCCAGGCTGCCACAGCGTGTTGCAGCCGCTCATCCGGTGGTAGCGTATGAGACCGTCCATGATGGTTTGGTTGAAGGCATGCCCCATGTGCAGCACGCCGGTGACATTGGGCGGGGGCAGCTGGATGCAGTAGGCGCGGGTTTTCGCCGGGTCGGATCCGGCCTTGAAATAACCCTGGTCTTCCCATTGGGAATACCAGCGCGACTCGATCGCGGCGGGCTCGAAGCTTTTCGGCAGTTCCATGGCGGGGGGGGCGGGTGCAGCAGAAGAGGGCGTGATTATACCGGAGGCGTCTGCTGCCACCGTGCCGATCCGGGCCAGTTGATCCCGCAGCGTTGCTTCCACCGTGGCCTTGACCATGTCGGCGATGCCTGAACGCAGGTCGATGGCGACCCTCTCAAGCGCCTGTTCGAGTGCATTGCCGATCTCGGGCAGGTAGCGCTGCTCGATGACCCGGGAGATCTGGTCATTGAGGCCGCGCTTGAGCCGCAGGTGCACCGCATGCTCGATATTCTGGGCCTGCACCCGGGAAACCAAGGCACCATCCGTGCTCGATGCCGGCGTTTCCGCGCCGGACGGGGACAGCAGTTCGCCTTCCCGGACAACATCGGTCAGCAGCGGGACCTCGTCGTCAGGTTGCCCGGAACGGGCCGCGGCCGGGGGCTGACGATGCCGCTTGAGCAGCGCGTCGGCGCGGCTCAGCACATCCTCGGGGTCGCGATCGGGCGGCTCGTCTGCCATGGGCGGGTTCAGGCCGTGGAAAGGTCGTGGGTGCGGATGTCGTAGCCGCGGTCACGGTAGAACTTGAAGCGGCGGCGGGCGAGTTCACGGTCGCCGTCTGCGGTGCTGACGATTTCGGCGAGGCGCTGGTAGCGGCTGAACGCCGCCGGCCATTCGTCGTGGAGGTTGATCAGCAATTCGTCATGCAGCGGGTCTTCAAGGCTGGCATCGAGGATGATGGGGGTGACCGGGGCGAGGCGGTGATCGCGCGCGCAATGCGGCAGGAACCCGGTGGGCGGGTTGCTCCACAGCAGGCGATCGAGGCGGGATGCGGCTTCGCGATCCGGGCAATACAGGGTGACCCGCAGGCCGCGGGCACGGGCCTTGGCCGCGATGCGGCACGCCGTGTGCAGGCGGTCCTCGACGCGGGTATAGAAGTCGATTTGGGTCACGACGTGTTGTGCCCTAGCGCCGCTTGGCCGCGCGCCGGAGCAGGAACTCGGTGAGCATTGGCACTGGCCGGCCGGTCGAGCCCTTTTCCTTTCCTGATTTCCATGCGGTGCCGGCGACGTCGAGGTGGGCCCATTTGTATTTTTTGGTGAAGCGCGACAGGAAGCAGGCCGCGGTCACGGCACCGGCCGGCCGGCCACCGATATTGGCGAAATCGGCGAAGTTGCTGTGCAGCTGTTCCTGGTATTCCTCATGCAGTGGCAGATGCCAGGCCCGGTCTCCCGAAATGTCCCCGGCCTTGAGCACCTCCTGCGCCAATGCATCGTCGTTGGCGAACAGGCCGCTGAGGACATGGCCCAGCGCAATGACGCAGGCCCCGGTGAGCGTGGCGATGTCGATCACCGCCGCAGGCTGGTAGCGCTCGGCGTAGGTCAGGGTGTCGCACAGAATCAGGCGGCCTTCGGCGTCAGTGTTGAGGATCTCGACCGTCTGGCCGGACATGCTGGTGACAATGTCGCCGGGCTTGGTGGCGCGCCCGCCAGGCATGTTCTCGGTCGCGGGGACCAAGCCGACAACGTTCACTTGCAGTTTCATTTCCGCCAGGGCCTTCAGCGTTCCCAGCACGCTGCCGGCGCCGCTCATGTCGAACTTCATCTCGTCCATCTCCGCCGCCGGCTTCAGGGAAATGCCGCCGGTGTCGAAGGTCACACCCTTGCCAACCAGTACCACCGGCTTCTGGCTTTTCGGTCCGGCCATGTATTCGAGCACGATCAGCTTAGGCGGCTGGCTGCTGCCCGCGGCGACCGAGAGCAGGGTGTTCATGCCCAGCTTTTCCATGTCGGCCCGCTCAAGGACCTTCAGCTTCAGACGGTGTTCACGGGCGAGCTTGCGCGCCTCCTCGGCGAGGAAGGCGGGCGTGCAGACATTGCCGGGCAGGTTGCCGAGGTCACGGGCAAAATTGATGCCCGAGGCAAGGGCACGTCCCCGGGCCAGGCCCTGGGCCGCCTGCTTGAGCTCCGGCTTTGACACCGAGAAGGTGATGCTCCTGAGCAGCGGCGCCGGTGAAGGCGGAGTGCTCTTCATGCGGCTGAAGCGGTAAACAGTCTCGCCGGCAATTCGCGCGGCCTGCATGAGGCGCCATTCCGCGTCGCGCCGGCCTGTCGCGAGCTCGGTGAGGTGAATTGCCGCATTGGCCGTGCCGGTGCGGCAAAGGGCCTCCACTGAAGCGGCGATGGCGCGCCGGAAAGCCTTCTCGGAGAAGCTATTCTTGTCACCGAGGCCGACCAGCAGCACCCGGGCGCAGGCAAGGTTCGCCACATCGTGCAGCAGCAGGGTTGTGCCGGGGCGGCCGTCAATGTCGCCACGCGCGATCACGCGGCTGATCCGGCTCCCGGACAGTTTATCGAGCGCGGCGGCCGGTGCGCTGAGTTTCTTTTCCGTGAAGACGCCAACGACGCAACAATCGGCGGCGCCGTGGCCGGGCGCGACGGCTTTTGTGCTAAATTCCATGCCAGTTTTCTCCTGTGCGCCGGGGCAATCCAGGCCCGGTGTTGACGATGCGGCTGGCGACCCGCCGGCCCTGGAAACGGCGCTGGCTGCCATTGGCTCAGAGCTGCCTGCGGATCTGCAGCTTGTGCATGGCTTTTGATTATCTTCGTGTTGTTTCCAAAAAGCAAAACGCTGGCATGATCTTCCGCACTTCGCTGCTGCGTGAACTGGCGACATCCGCCGCTGCGACTTTCCTGGTGCTGCTCGGCATCTCGGTCACCACCCAGCTGGTGCGCCTGCTCGGACAGGCTGCAGGCGGCCAGATCACCTCGACCGGCGTGGTTGCGCTGCTCGGCTTCACCCTGGTCGGCTATCTGCCGATCCTGTTGTCCCTGACCCTGTTCATTGCGGTTCTGATGACGTTGACCCGCAGCTACCGCGATTCCGAGATGGTGGTCTGGTTTTCCTGCGGGCAGGGGCTGACGCGCTGGATTTCCCCGGTCCTTTCCTTTGCCGCTCCACTGCTGCTGACCATCGCCCTTCTGTCGCTGATTCTTTCGCCATGGGCTGTGGAGAAGGCCGAGGAATTCCGCAGGCAGATGGACAGCCGTGATGACGTGGCGCAGGTGACCCCCGGCGTCTTTCATGAATCCCGTCGCGCCGACCGCGTCTATCTGGTCGAGGAAGTGGCCGGGCAGAGCAACCTCGTCGCCAATGTCTTTGTCAGTTCGACCCAGGACGGCAAGCTGGGCGTAATGGTTGCCCGCACCGGCTTCCAGGAGACCGCGGCCAACGGCGACCGCTTTCTGGTGCTGCAGAACGGCCGACGCTATGAGGGCGAGCCGGGCTCCCCGGAATACAAGGTGTTCGAGTTCGAGCGTTATGCCATGCGCATCGAAAGTGCAGATGCGGCCGACCGCGCGCCGACCACAAAGACCATGACCACACTCGAGCTGCTGCGCGATCCCACGCCGCGCAACCTGGGGGAGCTGTCGTGGCGGGTTGGATTGCCGGCTAGCGCGATGGTGCTGTGCCTGCTTGCGATTCCGCTGTCTTTCGTCAATCCGCGTGCCGGGCGGTCGATGAACATCGTCGTGGCCATCCTGATCTACATGATCTACAGCAACCTGCTGTCGATTATGCAGGGCGCGATTGCGCAGGGACGCATTCCGGTTTTTGCGGGGATGTGGACCGTGCATGCCGGCATGCTGGCCATTCTGCTGCTGCTGTTTTACCGCCGCCTGTCGGTGTTTTCTGTGTGGCGCCTGCTGCGATGAGGACGCTGCGCAGTTATCTGGCTCGAGAAGTGGCGGTTGCGACCGCGCTGGTTTTTGTCGCGCTTTTGCTGCTGTTTGCCTTTTTTGACCTTGTCGAGCAGATGAAGGATCTGGGTCGCGGGGGATACCGGTTGAGCCACATCCTGCTCCACGTCGCGCTGTCTGCGCCCAACCATGTCTATGAGCTGTTTCCGATTGCCGCGCTGATCGGCACCCTGTTCGCGCTGGCCCAGCTGGTGGCCAGTTCCGAGTACACCGTAATGCGCGCTTCCGGCGTGTCTCTGCCCGCCATGGTGCGCTCGGTTGCGGGTGTGGGCGCGGTATTCGGCGTAATGACTTTCGCTGTGGGTGAGTTCGTGGCGCCGCCGGCCGAGCAGTTCGCGCAGCGCATGCGCTCGCAGGCGATATCGGGTATCGTCGCCCAGGAGTTTCGCTCCGGGCTTTGGATCAAGGATGGCACCGCCTTCGTCAATGTGACCGAGGTGACCCCCGAGGCCTCGCTGCGAGGCGTCAGGATTTACGAATTTGACGGCGCCTATCGCCTGCGCTCGCTCAGCTTTGCCGAGGCCGCGGAATACGATGGCAACAACCGCTGGTTGCTGGCCAACGTGGCAAGCACCGTCTTTGAGGAGCAGGGCACGCGCATCAGCCGGCGCGATTTCCTGCTGTGGCATTCGGTGCTGGAGCCGTCGCTGCTCAGCGTGTTGCTGGTGAAGCCCGAGAAGATGTCGGCCTGGAGCCTTTATTCCTACGCCCAGCACCTGAAGGAAAACCGGCAGAAAGCCCTGCGTTACGAAATAGCGTTGTGGACCAAGATCTTGTATCCGCTGGCGGTCGTGGTGATGATGGTTCTGGCTTTGCCGTTCGCCTATTTCCAGAACCGCCAGGGCGGAGTCGGTGCCAAGGTTTTCGCAGGCATCATGATCGGACTCGGCTTTCATTTCCTGAACCGGCTGTTCGGGCACCTCGGCCTGCTCAACGACTGGTTGCCGCTGGCCAGTGCCATTGCGCCAACCCTGATTTTTCTCAGCCTGGCGCTGGCGATGATGTGGTGGCAGGAAAGGCGCTAGTGTTCTGCAGTGGAAACCAGCCGGGTGCCGCCTAGCCGGTCGTGGAGAAACTGCCGGTCGCGGTCAATCAGTGCCCAGAGCACGGTAATGCCGGCTGCGCCGTAACCGATCGTGGCCAGAAGCAGGCGGCGCAAGGCGACCGTGGCATTGATGGACCGGCCGTCCTCCGTTTCCAGCCGCATGCGCCAGGTTTTCATCGGCAAGGTCTGGCCGCTGCGCAGCCATTGCGCCATGAAGTAGGCGGCGCAGGTAAGCAGCAGGCAGGCCTGGGTCAGCCACCTGGGATGATCGATGCCGAGGGCATGGGCGATGCCGGTGGCGATACCTCCCGCCAGCAATATCACCGCGGTCAGCAGCAGACTTTCGTAAACGAGGCAGAACAGGCGGCGCGCGATGCCGGGTGCCGGCGGGCTGGCGCTCACTGCCGTTCAACGGCTGCGGCCGCTCCGGGGGGGGAAGTCAGCGGTTCGCCAACCGGCGGGTCGAACTGGGTGTTCGGCTGCGCCAGGGACTTGCGATAGGCTTCCCATTGCTTGGCTACTTCGCGCCGCTGTCCTGGATTGAGCCGCTTGATGTCCTGGTAGCGTTCGCGCGCCTCCTTGCGCTGGGCGGGCGTCAGGGCTGCCCAGTCCTTCATCCGCTGCTGCAGGCGTTCCTGTTCAGCCGACTTCATTTTCGGGTAACGGTTGGCGATCGTGACCCATTTCTTGCGCTGGGCTGTGTCCATCTCGCTCCAGTCGGTGGCGAGCGGGGCAAGAACCTGCTGCTGCGGCGGGGTCAGCTCAGTCCAGGCCGGCCGGACCGGCTTGGCGGCCTGTTTGGAGGGCGTGGCGGCGAATGCGGGCAGCGCGAGGCAAAGCCAGCAGATCAGCGTTGCTGCCGCTTTAACCATGAATCGAAGCCCTGATCGAGGTAGGCGTCGATCGGCAGATCGTCGGTCAGCAGGCGCGCATCGATATCTGCGACCTCGCCGTCGGTGCCATTGCTGCCCTGCCAGTAAACGATGCCTGCGAGTCCGAGCACCAGCACTGCAAGGGGCAACACGTAGCGCAAGCCTGTGATTTTGCGATCGAGCCCGGCCAAATGGCCTCCGGCCAGGACCAGCTGGGGGAGCGGAGCCTGTCTATACAGATCCAATGCCTGGTTCCGGGCTTCGGAGAGGCGGAGCAGGGTCGAGCGGTCGAGTTCGCAGCTGCCGCGATCCAGCTCACGGACAATTTTTTGCGCGAAATCCTTTTCGGCGGCATTCATAGCTCAATACCCTGTTTTTTAAGCAATGTTGCCAAAGCATGAGTAGCCCGGGAGCAGTGGGTTTTTACACTGCCCTCCGAGCAGCCCATTACTTTTGCGGCTTCGGCAACATCGAGTTCCTCCCAGTAACGCAGCATGAAGGCCTCGCGTTGACGGGCGGGCAGGGTTTCGATGGCTTTTTCAATAATATCAAGTACTTGCTTTTGTTCGAGCTGCTCTGCAGGGCGTCCGGCGAGCTTGGAATCGCTGGCGATTTCCATGGTATCCAGGGGGTCGCTGTCCTCCTCCTGGTCGGGGCCAAACAGGCTGCCCAGGGGGGTTACCCAGGCATTACGCACCTTGAGGCGGCGAAAGTGGTCACGGACCGCGTTTTGCAGGATCCGCTGGAACAGCATCGGAAATTCTCCCGCCGGTCGGGCCGAATACTTGTCCGAAAGCTTGAGCATCGCGTCTTGAACGATGTCCAGCGCAAGGTGTTCATCCCTGACGGAAAAAACCGTTTGTTTGAACGCCCGGCGCTCGACATCTGCAAGGAAATCCGCGAGTTCCTTGTAGGTGGCCAGTTGGAATGCCTTTTCTTGTGGTAACCGCTGGTGCGGCGGCGGCGTTGGGGCGCCTTCCCCCTTCCCTGAAGGACGCGGCATCTTAGCAAAACACCCGGTTCAGGCAAGAAGGGCGCTGTTCGGGACAGGCGGGCTATCCCGCTGTTTCCTCTGAGATTTTGCTTGACCTTATCGGGGCCACCCCGGTAATGTTTCAGGTTTCCTTTCTGCAACCAGCCCTGTCCACGGCTCCTAGGCCGGTGGGGGCCCAAAATCATGCTACTGACGGGCGCCGAAATCGTAGTGCGTTGTCTGCAGGAGGAGGGTGTCGAGCACGTCTTCGGGTATCCCGGCGGCGCGGTGCTTTTCCTCTACGACGAAATTTTCAAGCAGGACAAGATCAAGCATGTGCTGGTACGGCACGAGCAGGCGGCGGTGCATGCGGCTGACGCCTATGCGCGGTCCACCGAAAAGGTAGGCGTGGCCCTGGTCACCTCGGGCCCGGGCGTGACCAATGCCATCACCGGCATTGCCACCGCATTCATGGACTCGATACCGATGGTGATCATCACCGGACAGGTGCCGACCCATGCCATTGGCGAGGACGCCTTCCAGGAATGCGACACCGTAGGCATTACCCGGCCCTGCGTGAAGCACAACTTCCTGGTCAAGGACGTCAAGGACCTGGCCGTCACGATCAAGAAGGCCTTTTTCATTGCCTCGACCGGCCGTCCCGGGCCCGTGGTGGTGGACATCCCCAAGGACATCACCACCTTCAAGACCGAGTTCGAGTATCCGAAGACGATCTCGATGCGCTCTTACAGCCCGGTGAACAAGGGACACGCGGGGCAGATCAAAAAGGCGGCAAAACTGCTGCTCGACGCCAAGCGGCCGATGATCTACACCGGCGGCGGCGTGATTCTCGGGGATGCCTCGGCCGAACTGGCCCAGCTCGTCCGCGCCCTCGGTTATCCCTGTACCAGTACGCTGATGGGCCTGGGCGGATTTCCCGCGACCGACCCGCAGTTCCTCGGCATGCTCGGCATGCACGGTACCTATGAAGCCAACATGGCGATGCAGCACTGCGACGTCCTGCTGGCGGTAGGCGCCCGCTTCGATGACCGCGTGATCGGCAACCCCAAGCATTTTTTCGAGGAGCCGCGGCAGATCATCCACATCGACATCGATCCCGCATCTATTTCAAAGCGCGTCAAGGTCGATGTGCCGGTGGTCGGCAATGTCCGGGACGTTCTGCGCGAGCTGATGCGGCAGACCGAGGCTGTCCGCGGCGGTCCGGACAAGGCCGCGCTGAAGGCCTGGTGGGCGCAGATCGAGCAGTGGCGGGGTCGTGATTGCCTGAAATACGACCGCTCAAGCGCGATCATCAAACCGCAATTTGTGGTCGAGACGCTCTACAAGGTTACCAAGGGCGAGGCCTTTGTCACCTCCGACGTCGGCCAGCACCAGATGTGGGCCGCGCAGTTCTACAAGTTCGACAAGCCACGTCGCTGGATCAATTCCGGCGGCCTGGGCACCATGGGCGTGGGCCTGCCCTATGCGATGGGCGTGCAACTGGCTCATCCCAGGGCCACGGTCGCCTGCGTCACCGGCGAAGCTTCAATACAGATGTGCATCCAGGAATTGTCGACCTGCCGCCAGTACCGTCTGCCCCTCAAGGTGATCAACCTCAACAACCGCTACATGGGTATGGTTCGGCAGTGGCAGGAGTTTTTCCACGGCAACCGCTACTCCGAGTCATACATGGATGCGCTTCCCGATTTCGTGCGCCTGGCAGAGTCCTATGGCCATGTCGGGATGCGCATCGAGAAGCCGGCTGATGTGGAGCCCGCGCTGAAAGAGGCTTTTGCGCGCAAGAAAGACCTGGTGTTCATGGATTTCCTGACCGACCAGACCGAAAATGTGTTCCCGATGGTTCCTGGAGGCAAGGGCCTGTCGGAGATGATCCTGGTTTGATGCGATGAGACACATCATTTCCGTGCTGCTCGAAAACGAATCCGGAGCGCTGTCGCGCGTCGCCGGCCTGTTTTCAGCCCGTGGCTACAACATCGAGTCTCTGACCGTGGCGCCGACCGAGGACGCGACCCTGTCGCGCATGACCATCGTCACTTCCGGCTCCGATGAAATCATCGAACAGATCAACAAGCAGCTCAACAAGCTGATCGACGTGGTCAAGGTGGTGGACCTGTCCGAGGGCGAGCACATCGAGCGCGAGCTGATGCTGGTCAAGGTGCGTGCCGTGGGCAAGGACCGCGAGGAGATGAAGCGCATGGCAGACATTTTCCGCGGCCGCATCATTGATGTCACCGACAAGGATTACACCATCGAACTCACTGGCCCCGGGTCCAAGCTTGACGCATTCCTGAAGGCCATTGATCCGACCGCAATACTGGAAACCGTGCGCACCGGCGCCTCCGGCATCGGTCGCGGCGACCGCGTGCTGAAGGCCTGATCCGGCGCGGCGCAGCAGTACCGCCTGAACCCAGACAACCCC
>JAJTHX010000252.1 GCA_021300125.1 Betaproteobacteria bacterium
CCGGTGGCTGTTGCCCTGGGCGAAAACAGCCTGACCCTGATGTTCGAGCCGGAAAACTCACGGGCCAGCGCCTCGGAAAAACCCCTTAATCCGAATTTGGCGGCGCAATAGGCCGCATAACCGGGATGTCCGATGTAGGCCAATGTAGAACCGATGTTCACGATCTGTGCGCTTTCGCTTTTCAATAGCTCGGGAAGCAATGCGCGCGCAAGCAGCATGGGGGACACCAGGTTGATCTGCACCAGGCGCCCGATCACAGCTGGATCCTGGTCGGAAAAACCCGAAAAATCACTGACACCTGCGTTATTGACCAGCAGGTCCAGACCGCCCTGAGCCGATGCGGCAGCGAGAATCTGCCCCTGAGTGCCAGGGTCGAGCAGGTCGCCGGAAATCAGGCAGCAGTGCGTCGTGCCTAGGGTGGAGCGGACGGCTTCCAGCGCCTCGCGGTCACGGCCGACGAGACCGATCCACGATGACCTGTGCGCCAGCCGGCGCGCGATTTCGGCGCCAATACCGCGTGAAGCGCCGGTGATCACCGCGCGCAGACCGTGAAGACCACCCTGCTCAGGCGAAACCATGCGCACCTCCCCGGCTCTCCGAGAGTGCCCGGAAAATGGCACCATACAGCCGGAAAAAACGCCGCGCACAACCGATGATCGCGCGCTGATCCTCAGCAACTTCCATGCGATTCATCAGGTTCGTGAAGAAGGACACATGCGCCTGATCCAGGCTCCCGTGGGACGTGAGGTAGGAAAAGGCATCCTGTGGCAGCCCCAGCGACTGCCTGATGGCTTCTGCCGCACGCGTCGCCACCGAAACGCTGGTGCCTTCCAGCACATGCACCATGCCAAAAAAACCGACAGGATTGCCGCGATCGATCTGGTGGTACGCATAGGCCACCATGGCCTCGGTTTCAATCCAAGGCTCGCTCCCGCGCACCTGGTCCGGATCTCCACCGCAGGCTGCAATGTCATTGAGGATCCATTCCTCGTGCCCGATCTCCTCTTCAATGTATTCCGCGATGGCCCGCTGCAGCCATGTCTGGCCCGGCGCCAGACGGGAACCGCAGGCCATCAGCAAAGGAACGGTGTGCCGCACATGGTGGTAGGCCTGGCCCAGAAAGTCGAGGTATTGTTTTTTTTCCAGTGATCCATCAAGGGCGGAGAGGATGACCGGGGAGGCCAGGAGTTCGGATTGCTCCTGCGCCGTGCGATCGAGGAGGATCTGGTAAAAAGGTGGCACGCGTGATCTCCGGATGATGTCGTATTCAAGGTTGGGAACAGTAAAAGGCTGCGATGCGATTGCGCCGCAACCGCCCGTTCGGGGTCATGAATCCGGTATCCGGGGTGAAAGGCCGGATCCTTTTCCAGTCATGAATCCGGGCGTAGTCGGGCAATTGCTCATTGACCTGCCCGATGATGCCGGCCAACACGGTATCGGCGATGTCCGGATGCGATGGCACCAATAAAGCCGAAAGATGAGGCTCACCGTCGCCATAAACCATGGCCTGCGAGATGTCCGCATGTTCGAGCAGCATCGACTCCGGCCACTCGGGCGAAACATTCCGACCAAAGCCGGTGATGATCAGGTTCTTCTTCCGGCCATTGATGAAAAGGTATCCCTCCGGATCCACAGCTCCGAGATCCCCAGTGGGAAACCACGCCTGACCGGAACCTTCACCACCATTGAACACCGACCAGCGAATCAGGATTTCGCCGTCCTCGGCAATCTTCAACTGTTGGTGCGGCAGCGGTTGACCCACACTGGCCCTTCGATGCTGCCAAGGCGTATTCATGCTCACCACCGAGCACGCCTCCGTCAGGCCATAGCCCTCGTATGCAGGAAGCCCCAATGCGCGGGCCGCATCAAGCAACTGCGGGGAAACCCGCGAGCCCCCCACCGCGACATAGCGCAGCGATGGCAGGGTCAGGGACTTCTGCGCCATGTAATCCACCATCAACCGGAGCATGTGCGGCAGCACGATCAGCGTCTCGCACGATGTGCGGCGAACCATTTCCAGCGCGGGCCCCGGGTCAAAACCTGAGGAACCCGAAAAGCCGATCTCGGCGAGGGATGGCACATGCAGCGCCGACCGCGACAGCAGGCTGCTGTAGACACCCGCCACGTTCTGAAGCAATACCGCCAGCGGCAACAGGACAAGATGGGAGCCGGGAAGAAGCGGCGCCAGGCTTTTCGCAATACCATCCGCAACCTGCCATTGCTGCTCCGGGGAGATGACGACCGCCTTCGGTTCACCCGTGCTGCCGGATGTAAAGGTCAGTTTGGCCCCTGACGGACAATCTGGAACAGGCAGCAGGGGAATGGCGCCCTGGCCGGGCAACACAGCCAGCACCCAGCCCTGGAATGGCAGGGAAATCACATCCAGACTTGCGTCAATGCGGCGAACCGAAGCCCGATCCCCGATGATTGCCGAAACGGGATGGTGATTCAGGATATGGCCGGTCTGGCCCGCGGTGAAAAAACCGGGCAAGGGGATCGCGGTGATGCCCGAGATCTGGAGCGCCAGATCCGCATGCACCCACAGCGGTGAATTGTCCGCGGCAAGCACCACGGTATCCCCGGGCCGGAGGTGCGATTGAAGCTCGGATGCCATCGCCTCAACGCACCCG
>JAJTHX010000071.1 GCA_021300125.1 Betaproteobacteria bacterium
GCGCGACAAAATGTCGGTGGCCATGCGGCCCATGATGTCAGTGGGGCCGCCGGGCGGGAAGGGAATGATGAAGCGCACGGTTTTCACCGGGTATTGCTGGGCCGCAGCCGACAGGGGCAGCAGCGCGGCGGTGGCGGCAAACAGGACCTTCAAGGCCTGGCTCATGGCATCCTCCTCCGGATGGTGGTTTGAACGGATTATGCCGCAGTCAAGCCTCTGCCACAGGCGCTTCGCCGCCGCCTGCATCCGGCCCTCCGTCCGCTCCCGCCTGCCCCCCAGCCGCCGGCGGACGCGCGCGCCTTGTCATCCGCTGGCGCTCGCCGGGGGTAGCGGCACCACATCGGGCCGGCCCTTGCCGTTGTAGAGGTAGCGGGTAAGGATCTTGTAGGTGTCGAGGTCGAACAGCGGGCGCGCCGGACCGCCCGCCTCCAGGTCGCGCAGTTCGTCCTCGCCCTTGACGGTGCCCAGATGGCACCACTGGTCCAGCACATGCAGCTCGCAGCGCAGGCCGTCGGCGGAGGTTTCGCGGATGCCGACCCGGCCGGGAAAGGGCCAGGCCTTGACCCGCAGCCTGACCAGCGCGGCGGCCAGCCGCAGCGCGTGGGCCTGTGCTGTTTCGGCGCCGGCGCAGGCGCCCCGGCAGCGGCGGATCTGGTAGGCGAAACAGGGGCCGCTGCGTTTTTCCAGGCCGAGCAGGACATTGCAGAGCTGGTGCTCGGCGGCGATCTCGCGCAGCGCCTCGGTTGCGGCCCGGCGCGAGCGGAACAGCCCGTAGAGATCACGGAATTCGGCGCCGCCCAGTTCGCGCGCCGACAGCAGCTGCGGCGCGGCATCGGCGCGCTGTCCGGGCCAGTGCCAGGCGCAGAGGTCGCCGTTGCGGCGCAGTTGCCGGTTGTGCACCGGCGAGAGCTGCTTCACCAGGCGTGATTCCTCGATCAGCGCGCCCAGTTCGCCGGCGGTCTCGATCCAGTCGATGCGTTTGACTTCGGCGGCGATGCGCATGTCCTTGTGCACGCGGTGGTCGCCGGAGAAGTGCGACATCACCCGCGTGCGCAGGTTGATGCTTTTGCCGACATAGAGCGGGATGTCGTTCTCGCCGTAGAACAGGTACACGCCGGGGCCCTCGGGTATGTGCGCGTAGGTGTCGTCGGGCAGGCCCGCGGGCACGGTCGAGGCCTTGAGCAGCCTGGCGCAGGCTTCGAGCACCGCGGCCTCGCCCGGCGCTTCGCGCCAGGCCTGCGCCAGCTGCCACAGCACGCGCGCGTCACCCAGCGCGCGGTGGCGCGACTCGCAGCGGATGTCGTGGCGCGACATCAGGCTGTCGAGGTTGTGGCGCTGGTATTGCGGGAACAATGTTCTCGACAGCTTCACCGTGCACAGCACCGGCAGCGTCAGCGTCCTGCCGAGGCGGCGGAATTCGTTTTTGAGAAAGCCGTAGTCGAAGCGCGCATTGTGCGCGACCAGCACGCGGCCTTCGAGTGCCAGCCACAGCTCGCGCGCGATCTCCTCGAAGGGCGGCGCCAGCGCCACCATCTCGTTGCTGATGCCGGTGAGCGACTGGATCATCGGCGGGATGCCGGTGCCGGGGTTGACCAGCGTGGACCACTCGCGCACGAAACGGCCGCCGTCGATTTCGACCAGCCCGACTTCGGTGATGCGGTCGCGGGTGGCCGTGGCGCCGGTGGTTTCGAGATCGAGGAAGACGACGGGGCGGTCGTACATCGTCAGCCGGCAGCCGCGGTGTCAGCGCGCCGGCGTATGGCCAAGGGCGAGCGAGATCAGGCCGGCGGTCTTGCGCACCGAATCGGCCCAGGCCGGCTTGAACCGTTCGGTCGGCGCCGACACCGAGAGGCCGGCCACCAGCTGGCCCTCGTCGTTGTAAATGCCCGCACCGACGCAGCACACGCCGCGTTCGGCTTCCTCGTTGTCGCAGGCATGCCTCTGGGCGCGGATGCGCGCCAGCTCGCGTTGCAGCGCCTGCTCGTCGGTCAGTGTGTGGTCGGTGTAGCGGGCAAGGCCGCTGCGCGCGATGTAGCCTGCAACCTGCTGCGGCGTGTCGGCGGCGAGGAATATCTTGCCCACCGCGGTGATGTGCAGCGGCGCGTGGGCGCCGATGATCTGCACCACGCGCATCATGGTGTTGCCTTCGGAGGCGCGCTCGATATAGACCACCTCGTCGTCGCGCCGCACCGAGAGGTTCACCGTCTCGCCCAGTTCGCGGTGCAGGGCCTGCATGTAGGGCAGCGCTTCCTGGCGCACGCTGATGCGCGACTTGACCAGGCTGCCCAGCTGCACCAGGCGGATGCCGAGCCGGTACATGCCGGGCTCGACGCGGTCCACCAGCCGGCTGTCCACCATCACGCCGAGTATGCGGTGCGCGGTGGACGGATGCAGGCGGGTTTCACTGGCAAGCTGCTTCAGCGTCGCCGGGACCGGATGCCGCGACAGCACATCGATCAGGTGCATCATGCGCTCGATGACCTGGATCGAGGGTTTCGCGTTCTTGGATTCGGTCTTGGCCATGCCCGCCTTTGCTTTGAGCGGCCGATTTTATAATATGAAATCATCCCGGCCAATCGCGATCCGGGCCTGTTCCGTTTCATGACCGCCGATTTTCCGCCCCACCCACTGCCGCTACACTGCCATCATGCCCCGCCCTAATCGCCCCGCGGAAGAAGCCGCGCCGCCGCCCCCGAAAAACTACATGACGCCGGCCGGCTATCGCCGCCTGAAACAGGAACTGACCCGCCTGCTCGACGTCGAGCGCCCCGAACTGGTGAAAGTGGTGGCCTGGGCGGCCTCCAATGGCGATCGCTCGGAGAACGGCGACTATCTCTACGGCAAAAAACGCCTGCGCGAGATCGACCGCCGCATCCATTACCTCGGCCGGCGACTGGACAACGTGCAGGTGGTGGATCCTGCAGCGCGCGGCGAAACCGACCAGGTGTTTTTCGGCGCCACCGTGGATTACCTCGA
>JAJTHX010000419.1 GCA_021300125.1 Betaproteobacteria bacterium
AGCCGCGCCGCGCCTTCATCGAGACCAACGCGCTCGGGGTTCGCAACCTCGACGTCTGACGCGACGGATCGCGGGTCCGTCTCCAGCCGCAAGCGATTACGGCCACCGTTGGTTTCCAGTGGTGGCCGTAATCATCTGATTTAATTGACTATTTTTTTCTACTGGCGCGTTTTTTCGCGGGGGCCTCTGCGGCAGCCTCGGACTTGGCCGGGGCGGAAGCCTTGCGCGTAGCGCTTCCGGTTTCAGCCTTGGGCGCGCGCGGCGCAAATTCGAAGCCCACCTTGCCGTCGGGCTGCTTGACCAGGAAAGCCTTGAACTTGCGGCCGTTGCGGTTGGACACGAAGCCGTCAAGCAGGTCGGTGCGGCCGTCCTTGAGCAGCTTCTGCATCTGCTCGCGCTGGATTTCCTGGCGCAGGATCACCTTGCCCGAGCGGAATTCGCATTTTCTTGCCGGCGTGTTTTCGCAGACATAGTTCATGCCGTGCTCGTACACCTGGCCCCCGCATTTCGGGCAGTTGCCCAGCCCCTGCTGGCCCGAGAAGTCGACCGCTTGCGGTTCGTCTTCCGGGTTGTTCTGGCCAAAGTCGAACTCAAGCTTGAAGTTACTGTTGTCCTTGTCTTCAACAATGCGCAGGATCGCCGCGAAGGGCCTGCCCATCTTGGAGCGAAAGCCCTGCAGCGGGCCGATGGTGCGCTCGCCCAGAAGCTGCTCCACCTCCTCGATCTCGAACTGGCGTCCGCCAGGAATCTTGGTGATCGAGAACGCACAGGCCTCGCAGGCAAAACGGCGGTAGTTTTCCTTCACCGTGCCGCCGCAGTTAGGGCACGGCGTCTTCAGCGTCGCGTAGTCCCCGGGTATCGTCTCGCTGTCATAGTCCTTGGCGCTTTTGACGATGCGCTCGGTCATGCGCGCGATCTCCTTCATGAAGGTCGCGCGCTTGAGCTTGCCCCGCTCCATCTGCAGCAGCTTGTATTCCCACTCGCCGGTCAGTTCCGGCTGCGTGAGTTCCCTGACGTCAAGGCCGGTGAGCAGCGTCAGCAGCTGGAAGGCCTTGGCCGTCGGGATCAGTTCGCGGCCCTCGCGCACCAGGTATTTTTCGGCGATCAGGCGCTCGATGATTGCGGCACGCGTAGCCGGTGTGCCCAGCCCCTTCTGTGCCATTGCCTCGCGCAGCTCGTCGTCGTCGACCAGCTTGCCGGCACCTTCCATCGCAGTGAGCAGCGTGGCCTCGGTATAACGCGCCGGGGGGCGCGTTGCCAGCGACAGCACATCAACCGCGTCAGCTTTTGGCTGCTCGCCTGCGGCCACCGGCGGCAGGTTTGCGCTTTCCTGCTGCTCGTCCTTGCCGTAGATCGCGAGCCAGCCCGGCTTCACCAGGATCTTGCCTTCGGTCTTGAACTTGTGGCCCTCGACTTCGGTGATGCGCGTGGTGACCAGATACTCCGCGGGCGGGAAAAACACCGCCATGAAGCGGCGCAGCACAAGGTCATACACTTTCTGCTGCACGTCGTTGAGGTTCTTGGGCGCCTGCGGCGTCGGAATGATCGCGAAGTGGTCGGAAATCTTGCTGTTGTCGAAGATGCGCTTGTTGGCCTTTACCCACTTGTTCTTCAGGATTTCCCTGGCGTGATTGCCCAGGTCGGATTCACCGGCAATCGCTTCAAGCGTGGTTTTCACCGTCGCGAGGTAGTCCTCGGGCAGATGGCGCGAGTCCGTCCGCGGATAGGTCAGCACCTTGTGCTTTTCGTAGAGCTCCTGCGCGATCGACAGCGTGGTCTTGGCGGAAAAACCGAAACGGCCGTTGGCCTCGCGCTGCAGCGAGGTCAGGTCGAAGAGCATGGGCGAGAGCTGCGAGGACGGCTTTGACTCCTCGCTGACCTTGCCCGGCTGGCCGCGGCAGGTCTCGGCAACGGCTTCAGCCGCGGCGCGCGTCCACAGCCGGTTTTCCTTCAGTTCCGGATCGTTCTCGTCCTTCCTGAATTTCGGGTCGAACCAGCGGCCTTCGTAGGCCCCCGCCTTCGCACCGAAGGTGGCGCGCACTTCCCAGTAGTCACGCGGCACGAACTTGCGGATCTTCTGTTCGCGATCGACCACGATCATCAGCGTCGGCGTCTGCACCCGGCCGACCGTGGTCAGGTAAAAGCCGCCGCCCTTGCTGTTGAATGCGGTCATCGCGCGGGTGCCGTTGATGCCGACCAGCCAGTCAGCCTCGCTGCGGCTGCGCGCCGCGTCGGCGAGGGGCTGCATGTCGTCGTCGCTGCGCAGATGGGCAAAACCGTCGCGGATTGCCGCCGGCGTCATCGACTGCAGCCACAGCCGCGACACCGGCTTGTTCGTCTTTGTGGCCTGCACGATGTAGCGGAAAATCAGCTCGCCTTCGCGGCCCGCGTCGCAGGCGTTGATCAGTGCGGTGACATCCTTGCGCTTGATCAGCTTGGACAGTACCTTCAGGCGCGGCTCGCTTTTTGCGATCGGGTTGAGTTCGAAATGCGGCGGTATTACCGGGAGATGGGCAAACGACCATTTGCCGCGCTTGACCTCGAATTCTTCCGGCGCTGCGATCTCTAGCAGGTGGCCCACCGCGGACGACAGCACGTAGTCGTCGCCTTCGAAGTAGTCGCCGTGTCGCGTGAAACCGCCGAGCGCGCGCGCGATGTCGCTGGCAACCGAGGGTTTTTCCGCGATGATGAGCGTTTTTGACATTCTATGTTATTGATTTAGCGGAGAAAAATCCGCTGTTGCGGGGCCCGTGGCGCGGGCGAAGAGCGGCAGATGATAAGAACAAAGCGCAGGGGGCGCAAGCCGCGCTCAGCGGATGCGCTGCCAGCGGCCTCCGGGCAGCGCCTCGATCGCGCCACTGATTTCGAGTCCGGTCAGCGCCGCATTGACGGCCGCCGCATCAAGACCGCTGCGCGTGCACAAGGCCTGGACATCAACCGGTTCGAATCCGATGTGTTCGAGCAGCGGGTGCTGCAATTCGCCAGCGGCAGCGGAGGGTGTCCGCTGTGTGGCGGTGATGCCCATTTCCTCGAGGATGTCCTGCGCCGATTCCACCAGCTTGGCGCCCTGCTTGATCAGGGCATGGCAACCCTTGGCCAGCGGTGAGTGGATCGAGCCGGGAATCGCGAAGACTTCGCGGCCCTGTTCCGCCGCCAGGCGTGCGGTGATCAGCGAACCGCTGGAGGGTGCGGCTTCAACCACCAGCACACCCCGCGACAGTCCGCAGATCAGCCGGTTGCGCCGCGGGAAATTTGCCGCCAGCGGCGGTGTGCCCAGTGGAAATTCGGAAACCAGCAGGCCGCGCGAGGCGATTTCATGCGCCAGTGCATGATTGCGTTTGGGATAGACGCTGTCGAGTCCCGTGCCGACCACGGCGATGGTGGAGGCGGCGCTGGCCAGTCCGCCACGGTGGGCCGCCGCATCGATGCCCAGCGCAAGACCACTGACAATTACGAATCCGGCCTCGCCCAGCACACCGGCGAACGCCTCCGCATTGGCGATGCCCTGAGCACTGGCATTACGGCTGCCGACCACAGCAAATCCGGGCCGCGTCAGCAATTCGCTGCGACCTTTCAGATACAGCAGCGGCGGTGGATCGTGGATCTGCAGCAGGGCCGGTGGATAGTCGGCGTCGGCCAGTGTGACAATGCGGTTGGCCGGGTCCTCCAGCCAGCGCGCTACTGCCTCGATTCGTGCATCGCAGGCGCCGCCCGCGGCGATGGTGGCGGCCAGTTCCGGCGTCACCCTTGAGCCCAGCGCGCTGCGCGAAGCCGCGAGTACTCCCTGGGGACTGGAAAAGTCCAACAGCAACCGGCGCAGGGTCTGGGCGCCCAGTCCGTCAATCAGTGAAAGGCGCAGCCACGCCTTGAGGTCGGCATCCACGGCCATCGGCTGCGCCGCGCCTGGATCAGGGATTGGTGACGATGTCGCTGACTGCGACCGGACGGATGGCTTCCATCACCAGCGCGAAGGATGTGCGGTCGAAGGTGCGGAAAACCATCAGCAGCCCATAGCGGTCGTCGGGCAGCCTGGCGATGTCCTTGCGTGTGACTGCCTCGCCTCGCGAAACCAGCTGGTCACGCGGCGGCAGGGTTTCGGCGAAGTAAGTGCGCGGGGTGTCCCGGCCGGTGATGCCGCTGCGACCGAACAGCGGTTCGGTACGCTGGCTGTAGCGCGCATCGGTCTGGCTGCGCTCGATGGCCAGTACCGAACCCACCTGGAGGCCGTCGCGCGAGCCCTTGGACAGGGCCACGATCGACAGCGGTCCGGTTTCCTGCAGGCTGCCATAGGCGGAAATGATGCGGCCCTTGACCGGCACTTGTGGCGGATGGGGCATATAGGCGAACACGGGCAGCTGTTTACCCAGCGGCACCAGACGGTCGTCGCGATAGATTTCCTGGCTGGAGCGGATGATGCTGATCTCGGCCACTTCGCCGTGGCGCATCACCCGGGCATCGCCCAGATAGGTCGCTTCGAAACCCAGCACCTCGCGGGTTTCGGGGTCGATCAGCGGATCGCCGCGCCGGAAGATCTGCCAGACATCGCCCTGGTCGCGGGTGATGCCCCTGGCAAAGGCGCGATCACCTGCACCAATAGTGACCCGCGACTCGCTGGTTGCAACGATGCGGGCGGCGCTGTCCAGTTCGTTGGCGCTGACGACCAGCGGTTTGGACAGGAAAGGCTCGATGACCGAAGGAGGAATGCTGGGCAATGCAGCACGCGTGCTGGTTTCCGCCCGCACCCGGGGCTCGAGCCGCACGGTATCCAGCTTCACCAACTGCAGCCTGGCTTCGGGGCCGCTGCGATCCAGTACCAGGGCATCGCCGGGATAGAGCAGATGCGGGTTTTTCAACTGCTCCTGGTTCATTTTCCAGAGCTCCGGCCAGCGCCAGGGCTCTTTCAAATAGCGGCCGGCGATGCCCCAAAGGGTGTCACCGCGTTGGATCACATAGCGGTCCGGCGCCCCTTCCTTGATCGCCGGGACTTCCGCCGCGAACACCGTCCACGCCGGAGTTACCAGCAAAATCAGGGATATAATTGTTTTTCGCATGGCCGACCCCACCTTGTATGCGTGTCGCGGCCGCAAGGCGTAGAAACCGCCTGCAGACGTAAGAGTTTAGTTTAAATTCTGCATCTAGCTAATTAAATAGGCAAGTTTTTCATGGCCTTGCTGCCCATCCTGCAGTATCCCGACCCGCGCCTGCACAAGATCGCTGCGCCCGTACCCCGGGTCGATGAAAAAATCCGCAAATTAATCAAGGAAATGGCCGAGACCATGTACGCCGCCCCGGGGATAGGCTTGGCGGCGACGCAGGTCGACGTGCATCTGCGGGTCATCGTCATCGACATTTCGGAAAGCCATGATCAGCTGCAGGTGTTCATCAATCCGGAAATCATGCGCGCCGAGGGTGAGGAAATCTGTGAAGAAGGTTGTCTATCGGTCCCCGGCGTCTACGAAAAAGTCACCCGGGCCGCCCGGGTGAGGGTGCGTGCGCTGGATGAGCGGGGTGAATCGCGCGAGGTCGAGGCCGATGGCCTGCTCGCCGTATGCATCCAGCATGAGATGGATCACTTGGTCGGGCGCGTTTTTGTCGAAAAATTGTCGAGGCTCAAGCAGCAGCGCATCACCGCCAGGCTGGCGAAGCAGCAACGTCGGGCGGGCTAGACCCCCGGCCGCATGAACATCCTGTTTGCAGGCACGCCGCCGTTTGCCGCGGCCGCGCTCTCCGCCTTGCTGGGCGCTGGGCACCGGGTGTTGCTGGTGCTGACTCAACCCGACCGTCCCGCCGGTCGCGGCCTGAAAGCCCAGGCTTCTGCAGTCAAACAGCTCGCCTTAGACAGGAGCCTGGCGCTGGCCCAGCCGGCGACTTTGAAAGACGAGGCCGTCCTGGCGCAGCTCGCCGCACTTGAAGCCGATGTGATGGTGGTCGCCGCGTATGGCTTGCTCCTGCCCCAGCGCGTTCTGGACCTGCCGCGCCTGGGCTGCCTGAACATACATGCCTCCCTGCTACCGCGCTGGCGCGGTGCAGCGCCGATACAGCGCGCGATCCTTGCCGGCGACGCCGAGACCGGCATCACCATCATGCAGATGGACGCCGGCCTCGACACCGGCATGATCCGCCTTGCCGCCTCGCTGCCGATTGTCCCCGACGACACCGCTCAGACCCTGCATGACCGCCTGGCAGGTCTTGGTGCGCGACTGATCGTCGAAGCGCTTCACAACCTGCCCCCGGCGGTGGCACAGGATTCCGCGCGGGCCACCTATGCCGCGAAAATCACCAAGGCCGAAGCGAAGATCGAATGGAACCGATCCGCGGCGGATATTGATCGCGCGGTACGTGCCTACAACCCGGTGCCTGGCGCTTTCACTTCGTGGCAGGGCCAGATGCTGAAAATCTGGCGCGCGGAGCCTCTCGAGTCCCCTGCCTACGCCGAGCCGGGAACGGTGTTGCATGCCGGCGACGGTCTCTGTGTGGCCACCGGCCAGGGCAGTTTGCGCCTCCTTGAAGTGCAGCGCGCCGGCGGCAAACGCATGGATGTGCGCACCTTCCTGGCGGGTGCCGTGCTCAACGCCGGCGAGCGCCTGGGCGACTGAGCCGCGATGGATGACCTGCAGTGCCTGGCGGCACAGACCATTTCCCGTGTACTCGCCGGCCGCAGCCTGGATGCCGAACTGGCCGCGTTGTGGCGCAGCCATGCCGCGCTCGCGGCGCAGCAGCGCGGCGCGGTGCAGGACATGGCTTACGGCACCCTGCGCCACCTCGGCATGATTGATGCGCTGATTGACCGCCTGCTGGCGCGTCCGCTGACGGATGACGCGGTGCGCCCGCTGCTGCAGGTGGCGATCTACCAGCTCGGCCATACCCGGGCCCATGCCTACACCGTGGTCGACCATGCGGTGCGGGCAACCGCAAGACTGGGTGCGGTGCGGGCCAAGGGGCTGGTCAACGCGGTACTGCGCAACTATCTGCGCCGCAGGCCCGAACTCGAATCCGCGGTGCGCAGCAATGCAGTGGCACGCTATTCCTATCCGCAATGGTGGATCGACCGCCTTGCCGCCGAACAGCCCGAACACTGGCGCAGCATTCTCGAGGCGGGCAATACACGGCCGCCGCTGACGCTGCGTGTAAACCGGCGCGAGATCAGCAGGGACGATTACCTGGCCCGATTGCTGCAGGCCGACATCCCGGCCGCGGCGGTCGGCCGGGATGGCGTGATCATCGAAAAACCGCGGCCGGTGACACAGCTGCCCGGTTTTGCCGAAGGCCTGGTCTCGGTGCAGGATGCCGGCGCGCAACTGGCGGCGCAGCTGCTGGATGTGTCCGACGGCATGCGCGTGCTCGATGCCTGCGCGGCCCCGGGCGGCAAGACCGCGCATCTGCTGGAATGTGCAACGCTCGACCTGACGGCAGCCGACAATGACGGCGAACGCCTGCAGCGCGTGGCGGACAACCTGGCGCGGCTGAAACTGAAAGCCACCCTGATCAAGGCAGATGCCGGCGATCTCCGGGTCTGGAAAAACACCGCGCCCTTCGACTGCATCCTTGCCGATGTGCCCTGCACCGCCTCGGGCGTGGTGCGGCGCCACCCCGACATCAAGTGGCTGCGACGTCCCGGAGACATTGCGGCGATGGCCCTGCAGCAATCCCGCATTCTCGACGTGCTTTTGCAGTTGCTCGGCAGAGGTGGTAAATTGCTGTACGCGACCTGCTCCGTTTTTGCAGCGGAAAACGGCCGGCAAATCGAAGACTTCCGCGCCCGCCATCCGGATGCCCGGCAGCTCGCGATGGATGTCCAACTCGAAGGTCTGAACCACAGCGCAGGCCAACTCTTTCCAGATGCCCAGCATGACGGTTTCTTCTATGCCCTTCTGGAAAAGGCCTGACGCAACCCTGCGGCGCTGGTTCGCGCTGATCCTGCTCCCGCTGTTGCTTGGCGCTGCGGGTGCTGCATCGGCCCAGGGCCACGGCATCGATGTGCGCCGCGCCGCGGTCAGCATTGCCGACGACCACTACGTGCTCGAAGCCGATTTTGACATCGCGCTGTCGGCGCCGCTCGAGGAAGCCCTGAACAAGGGCATCCCGCTCTACTTCGTGCTCGAATTCGAAATGGTTCGCCCGCGCTGGTACTGGTTCAACGACCGTGCCGTCAGCACCCAGCAGACCTATCGCCTGTCGTACAGCGCACTGACGCGGCAGTACCGCATCGGCTTTGGCGCCTTCTACCAGAATTACCCGAGCCTCGGCGAGGCGCTGCAGGTGATGAGCCGATTGCGCCGGCGTTACGATCTCGATCCCGGTGCCTTGAGCCGTGGCACGGCCTACATCGCCGCGCTGCGCCTGCGCCTGGACATCTCTCAGCTGCCGCGACCCTTCAACCTCAATGCCCTGGGTTCGCGTGAATGGAGCCTGGGCTCCGACTGGCATCGCTGGACGGTGATGCCATGAATGTGACCGCAGCCACCGCCAAGCCGCAGCGCTCCGGCATGGTCATGCGCTATCTGATGGTGGGCTGCGTCGTGCTCGGCGTGGTCGCGGTGTTCCTGCTGGCCTCGGTCAGTGCCAACAACGAACTGTTCTCCGATTATTACCCGGTGATGCTGGCGGTGAATCTGGCGATCGCGGGCTTGATCGCGGGTATGGTCACCTGGCAGCTGCTGCGTCTGCGCCGGCGCCTGCGCGAAGGCGAATTCGGCGCCAAGCTGACATTGCGCCTGGTGACCCTGTTCGGCCTGATGGCGGTGCTGCCGGGCGCGCTGATCTACGGCGTGTCGGTGCAGTTCGTGTCGCAGAGCATCGAGTCCTGGTTCGAAGTGCGCCTCGACAGCGCGCTGGAAAGCGGACTCAATCTCGGCCGCAGCAGCCTCGATGGCCGGCTCAAGGACCTGAGCGCCAAGGCCGAGGCGATGGCCCTGTCCCTGTCTTCGCGGCCGGCCCCGGAACAGATTGCCGCACTGCATGCGCTGCGCGAGCAGGCCGCGGTCGAGGAGGCCGCGCTGTACACCGCGCGCGGCCGCCTCATCACGTTTTCCGGCACCGAAAAAAGCAGCATCGCGCCGGAGGGTCCCAATACCACCGCCTTGCGCCAGGTCCGCCTGCAGAAAAGCTACGGCGTGGTGGAGTCGCTGCCGGAGCGCGGCCTCTACCTGCGCGTGCTGGCACCGGTGGATGTAGTGTCACTGACCGAGGATGCGCGCGTGCTGCAACTGCTGCAATCGGTGCCGCAGCAACTCGCACAGAACGCCGAGGCGGTACAGGCCGGCTATCGCGAGTACCAGGAACTGCAACTTGCCCGGCGCGGCCTCAAGCGGCTTTACGGCATCACCCTCACGCTGGCGCTGCTGCTGGCGGTGCTGTCTTCCCTGGGCCTTGCGGTGCTGCTGTCAAACCGCCTGTCTGCCCCGCTGTCCGCCCTGGTTGAAGGCACGCGCGCCGTGGCGCAGGGCGATTTCAGCCGCCGTGCCGCGGTGGCAAGCCGCGACGAACTGGGCCAGCTCACGCAGTCCTTCAACAGCATGACGCTGCAGCTGGCTGAAGCGCAATCAAGAGTCGAGCGCAATCAGGCCCAGCTCGCGCATGCCAAGGCCTATCTCGAAAGCGTGCTGGCCAACCTGTCGGCTGGCGTGCTCACGTTCGACACCGCGCTGCGCCTGCGCTCGGCCAATCCCAGTGCCACCCAGATTCTCGGCACCGACTGTGCTGCCTTGGTCGGCGTTGCGCTGCAGGAGTGGCCGGCGCGCGAGGTTTCGTTCGCGGCGCTGTCGCAGGTGCTCGCCGAAGCCTTCGAAGGCGCGAGCACCGACACGGCCTGGCAGCGCCAGGTCGAACGCGAGTTGCGCGACGGCACCCAGGTGCTGCTGCTGCGCGCCACCCGCTTCGGCGAAGCCGGCGACGGCGGCCTGATCGTGGTCTTCGACGACGTCACCCACCTGTTGCAGGCGCAGCGTGACGCTGCCTGGGCCGAGGTCGCGCGCCGGCTCGCGCACGAAATCAAGAATCCCCTGACGCCGATCCAGCTTTCGGCCGAACGCCTGCAGCTCAAGCTCGCGCCCAAGCTGCAGTCCGGCGACGCCGAAATCCTGGGGCGCTCGACACAGACCATCGTCAGCCAGGTCGCCGCCCTGAAGCGCATGGTGGATGCTTTCAGCCAGTACGCGCGCAATCCCGAACCGGCGCTGCGCCCGCTCGACCTCAATGCACTGGTGCGCGAAGTGCTGACGCTGTACGAATCGCTCGGTTCCAGCCTCGCACTGAACCTCGCGGCAACGCTGCCCGCGGTCGAGGGCGATTCCACGCAGATCCGCCAGGTGATCCACAACCTGCTGCAGAACGCGCAGGACGCACTGGCCGGCGTCGAGGAGCCGCGCATCGAGATCCTCACCGCCCTGCACGGCAGCCGCGTAGAACTGTCGGTGACTGACAATGGCAGCGGTTTTCCGGAAAACCTGATGAAACGCGCTTTCGAGCCCTATGTCACCACCAAGCCGCGTGGTACCGGCCTCGGCCTGTCCATTGTGCGCAAGATCGTCGAGGAGCATCACGGCGAGGTGGCCATCGGCAACGTGTCCCCGCGCGGCGCGCGCGTGAGCATTCTTCTGCCCGCGATGCGCGCCGGCGAACGCAGTGCAGCATGACTTTCGTGACGACCTGACCCATGCGACAGATCCTGGTAGTTGACGATGAAATCGGCATCCGCGAGCTGCTCTCGGAAATCCTTTCCGACGAGGGTTACGACGTGCAGCTCGCCGAGAATGCCGGGGCCGCGCGCGCCTTCCGCAGCCACAACCGGCCCGACCTGGTGCTGCTCGACATCTGGATGCCCGATACCGACGGCATCACGCTGCTCAAGGAGTGGGCAAGCACCGGCCAGCTGACGATGCCGGTGGTGATGATGTCCGGCCACGGCACCATCGATACCGCGGTCGAGGCTACGCGCATCGGCGCCTACGATTTCCTCGAAAAGCCGATTGCGCTGCAGAAGCTGCTCGCCACCGTGGGCAGGGCGATCACCCGCGGCGAGCGCCGGCCGCAGGCCGCGGCACTGGGCATGCTGGGCCGCACGCCGGTGGTGCAGGAACTCAAGCAGCGCCTGGAGCGCATCGCCGCCAGCCGCGCGTCGGTGCTGGTGCATGGTACGCCGGGCTGTGCCTTCGAGGCCTGCGCCCGCATCCTGCATGCGCCGAACATGCCCTGGGCGGCGGTGGAAAGCGGCGCGCAGCTGGTGGAAGCACCGCTGGACCTGCTGCAGACGGCGCGCGGCGGCACGCTGTTCGTGCGCGATGTGGCCGAATTCAGCAAGCTCGAACAGCGCGGGCTCTACGTGCTGCTGTCCCAGGCCGAGCGCCACAACGTGCGCGTGGTCTGCTGCAGTACCCGGCCACTGGCGGAATTGGTGGCCGCGGGCAGTTTTGATGACCGCGTCTACCAGATGCTCGGGGGCACCACCATCCAGCTGCCGCGGCTGCGTGAGCAGCGCGATGACGTGCCTGAACTTGCGGCCGCGCTGCTCAACGACCTGGTCGAGCAGAAACTGGTGCCGCCGCGCCATTTCAGCACCGCGGCGCTCAATGCCCTGCGCAACTATGAATGGCCGGGCAACCTGTCCGAGCTCAAAAGCGTGGTGCAGACGCTGGCCAACACCGCGGCCGGTGAACAGATCTCCCTTGAGGAAACCGTGCGCGTGGTGCCGCAATCGGCGGCGCCCGACGCCGCGTCGGTGCTCAAGCTCGATGCCCCCCTGCGCGACGCCCGCGATGCCTTCGAGCGCATCTATTTCGAATATCACCTCGCCCGCGAGGGCGGCAATATCAGCCGCGTGGCCGAGGTGGTGGGGCTCGAACGCACGCATTTGTATCGAAAGCTCAAGCACTTGGGCATCAAGGCTTCGCGCAAGCACGAAGAGTAGGGCTCGCGAGCCGCGTGCCCTCGCGCCGCCCAGTGGTGAGCCGCTATAATCAAGGCTTTTCCCGCTCGTCTTTTCCTCCCAGGATCCGCAAGCCATGACTGCCCGACCCGAGCTGGCGAACGCGCTGCGCGCGTTGGCGATGGATGCCGTTCAGCAAGCCAACTCCGGTCACCCCGGCATGCCCATGGGCATGGCCGAGATCGCCGAAGCTCTTTGGCGGCGCCACCTGCGCCATAACCCGGCCCATCCGCATTGGGCCAACCGCGACCGCTTCGTGCTCTCCAACGGGCACGGCTCGATGCTGCTCTACGCCCTGCTGCACCTCACCGGCTATGACCTGCCGATCGAGGAGCTTCAGCGTTTCCGCCAGCTGCACTCGAAAACCCCCGGCCATCCCGAGTACGGCATGGCCCCGGGTGTCGAGACCACCACCGGCCCGCTGGGCCAGGGCATCGCCAATGCCGTGGGCATGGCCATCGCCGAGCGGATGCTGGCCGAGCGCTTCAACCGCGACGGCCAGGCCATCGTCGATCACCGCACCTACGTCTTCCTCGGCGACGGCTGCCTGATGGAAGGCATTTCGCATGAAGTCTGCGCGCTGGCCGGCACCCTCAGGCTGAACAAGCTGATCGCCCTCTACGACGACAACGGCATTTCCATCGACTCTGAAAAAGCCAATATAAAACAGTGGTTTACAGACAATGTCCCACAGCGCTTCGCGGCCTATGGCTGGAACGTGATCTATGGCGTGGACGGCCATGACGCCGACGCCGTGGACGAAGCGATCCGCAGCGCGCAGCAGGAAACCGCGCGGCCGACGCTGATCTGCTGCAAGACCGTGATCGGCAGAGGCTCGCCGAAAAAACAGAATACCGGCGGTGTGCATGGCGCACCGCTGGGTGCCGAGGAAATCGCGGCCACGCGCGAAGCCATCGGCTGGCCGCACCCCCCTTTCGAGATTCCGGAATCCGTGCGCGCCGAATGGAACGCGCGCGAACGCGGCGCGGCGCTGGAGTCGGAATGGAACCAGCGCTTTGCCGCCTATGCCGCCACGCAGCCGGAACTGGCCGCGGAATTCAGGCGCTGCATGGCGGGAGAACTGCCGGCGGACTGGCCGGCAAAGCGCGAAGCCTTCATTGCGCAGACTGTGCAGAAAGCCGAGACCATTGCCACGCGCAAGGCTTCGCAGAACGCGATAGAAGGTTACGCGCCAGCCCTGCCCGAACTGATCGGCGGTTCGGCGGACCTTGCCGGTTCCAACCTGACGCTGTGGTCAGGCTCAAAGGGTGTCGGCGCAACGGGCGGCGGCAACTACCTCTATTTCGGCGTGCGCGAATTCGGCATGGCCGCAATCTGCAACGGCATCGCACTGCACGGCGGCCTGATTCCGTACCACGCCACTTTCCTGGTGTTCTCGGATTACGCCCGCAATGCGCTGCGCATGGCCGCACTGATGAAACAGCGCGTGGTCTGCGTATTCACCCACGATTCAATCGGCCTCGGCGAAGACGGTCCGACCCATCAGCCGGTGGAGCATGCAGCGACGCTGCGCCTGCTGCCGAACATGGAGGTGTGGCGGCCCTGCGATTCGCTGGAAACGGCGGTGGCCTGGGCGGCTGCGATCGAGCGCAGGGACGGCCCGACCAGCCTGCTGCTGTCGCGGCAGAACCTCAATTTCCAGAGCCGCAACGCCGAGCAGCTTTCCGCAGTGGCCCGTGGCGGCTATGTGCTCAGCGAGGGCAACGGTGCTGCGCGCGCGGTGATCATCGCCACCGGCTCTGAAGTTGCGGTCGCACTCGCCGCGCAGCAGGCGCTGGCCTCGGACGGCATCACCGTCCGCGTGGTGTCCATGCCCTGCACCCAGGCTTTCGACCGCCAGGACCAGGCGTATCGCGAATCGGTGCTGCTTTGTGATGGAAAAGGTCGGGGCATTCCCCGAGTGGCCGTCGAGGCCGGCGTCACCGACTACTGGCGCAAGTACGTGGGCCTCGAAGGCAAGGTCATCGGCATCGACCGCTATGGTGAATCGGCCCCGGCGGGCGAGCTGTTCAAGTTTTTCGGCATCACCGGCGACGCCGTCGCAGCGGCGGTGCGCAGCGTGTTGTAACCGTTCCATTCCAACAACCGGATTTCAGCGAGGGGCGTCATGGCAATCAAGGTCGGCATCAACGGATTTGGGCGTATCGGGCGGATGGTGTTTCGCGCCGCGGTACAGGATTTTCCCGATATCGAGGTGGTCGGCATCAACGACCTGCTCGAGCCCGACTACCTTGCCTACATGCTGCGCCACGACTCGGTGCACGGCAAATTCAAGGGCGAGATCTCGGTTTCCGGCAACACACTGGTGGTCAACGGCAAGAAGATCCGTCTCACCGCAGTCAAGGACCCGACCGAACTGAAATGGAATGAAGTCGGCGCCGACATCGTGATCGAGGCCACCGGCCTCTTCCTCGACAAGGCCACCGCCGGCAAGCACCTCG
>JAJTHX010000196.1 GCA_021300125.1 Betaproteobacteria bacterium
AAGGCCAGACCCTGCTTGGCTGGCGCGACGTGCCGGTCGACAGCGAAGATCTGGGCGAGTCGGTCAGGACGGTCGAGCCGGTGATCCGCCAGGTCTTCATCGGCCGCGGCGCCGAAATCCGCGTCACCGACGCGCTCGAGCGCAAGCTGTACGTCATCCGCAAGCGCGCCGGGCATGCCATCCGCGGCCTGCAACTCGCCCATGGCACCGAGTTCTTCGTGCCCTCGATGTCGGCACGCACCATTGTTTACAAGGGCATGCTGCTGCCTTCGCAGGTGGGGACCTACTACCGCGACCTGCAGGACGCGCGCGTGGTGTCGGCGCTGGCGCTGGTGCACCAGCGTTTCTCGACCAACACCTTCCCTACCTGGGACCTTGCGCATCCCTTCCGCATGATCGCGCACAACGGCGAAATCAACACGCTGCGCGGCAACGTCAACTGGGTTCGTGCTCGCCAGGGTGCAATCTCCAGCCCGGTGCTTGGCGACGACCTCGACAAGCTGTGGCCGCTGATCTACCCGGGGCAGTCCGACTCGGCCTCTTTTGACAACGCGCTCGAGCTGCTGGTGATGGGCGGCTACTCGATCGCACACGCGATGATGATGATGATCCCGGAGGCCTGGGAAGGTCACGCACTGATGGACGCGAACCGCCGCGCCTTCTATGAGTACCACGCCGCGATGATGGAACCCTGGGACGGCCCGGCCGCGATCGCGTTCACCGACGGTCGCCAGATCGGCGCGACACTCGACCGCAACGGCCTGCGCCCGGCGCGCTACATCGTCACCGACGATGATCTGGTGATCATGGGCTCGGAGTGCGGCTGCCTGCCCATTGCTGAAGAAAAAATCATCAAGAAATGGCGCCTGCAGCCGGGCAAGATGTTCCTGGTGGACCTCGAAAAGGGCCGCATCATCGACGACCAGGAGCTCAAGGAGTCGCTGGCCACCAGCAAGCCCTACGTCGAGTGGATCGAACGCATCCGCGTCAAGCTCGATGACGTCGAAAGCCAGAAAACGCAGCCCGAGCGCAGCAGCGTGCCGCTGCTCGACCGCCAGCAGGCCTTCGGCTACACCCAGGAAGACCTCAAATTCCTGCTCGCGCCGATGGTCACCAACGGCGAGGAGCCCGTGGGCTCGATGGGCAACGACTCCCCGCTAGCGGTGCTTTCGGGCAAGAACAAGAACCTCTATCAGTATTTCAAGCAGCTGTTTGCGCAGGTCACCAACCCGCCGATCGACCCGATCCGCGAGGAGCTGGTCACTTCGCTGGTGTCGTTCATCGGCCCCAAGCCCAACCTGCTCGGCATCGACGAGATGAATCCGCCGATCCGGCTGGAAATGAGTCAGCCCGTGCTCGACTTCTACGAGATGGAGAAGATCCGCAATATCGAGCGCTATACCGACGGCAAGTTCAAGTCTTTCGAGCTCGACATCACCTACCCGGTCACCTGGGGCAAGGAGGCGATTGAGGCCCGGCTGGCCAGCCTCGCCGCGCAGGCCGAGGATGCCGTGCGCTCGGGTTATTCGATCATCATCGTCTCCGACCGCCACATCGACCGCGACCATGTCGCGATCCCCGCGCTGCTCGCGCTGTCCACCGTGCACCACCACCTGGTAGACAAGGGCCTGCGCACCAGCGCCGGGCTCGTGGTCGAAACCGGCTCTGCCCGGGAAGTGCATCATTTCGCGCTGCTCGGCGGCTACGGCGCCGAGGCGGTGCACCCCTACCTCGCCCTCGAAACGGCGATGCAGCTGTCTGCGGCCGACCCGGAAAAGGCTATCAAGCATTTCGTCAAGGCCGTCGGCAAGGGCCTGCGCAAGGTGATGTCGAAGATGGGCATCTCGACCTACATGTCGTACACCGGCGCGCAGATTTTTGAGGCCATCGGCCTCTCGCGCCCGCTGATCGACAAGTATTTTGCCGGCACCGCCTCCAACGTCGGCGGCATCGGCGTGTTCGAGGTGGCCGAGGAAGCCATCCGCGTGCATCGCGGCGCCTTCGGCAACGATCCGGTGCTGGCCGGCGCACTGGATGCCGGCGGCGAGTATGCCTGGCGCGTGCGCGGCGAAGAGCACATGTGGACGCCCGAAGCGATTGCCAAGCTGCAGCACGCAGCGCGCGCCAATAGCGCCTCGACCTACAAGGAATACGCGCAGATCATCAATGACCAGTCGAAGCGGCACATGACCTTCCGCGGCCTGTTCGAATTCCGGTTCGATCGCTGCGCGCCGGTGCCGATCGAGGAAGTCGAACCAGCCGCCGAAATCGTCAAGCGCTTTTCCACCGGCGCGATGTCGCTCGGGTCGATCTCGACCGAAGCCCACACCACACTGGCCATCGCGATGAACCGCCTTGGCGGCAAGTCGAACACCGGCGAAGGCGGCGAGGACCGCCGCCGCTACGCCCCGGTCAAGGCGGGGGAGACGCTGATGTCCCGGCTCGGCCAGGGCCGCGTCGAAACCGACCTTGAGCTGAAAGCCGGTGATTCGCTCAAATCCAAGATCAAGCAGGTGGCCTCGGGCCGCTTCGGCGTCACTGCCGAGTACCTCGCCAGCGCTGAACAGATCCAGATCAAGATGGCGCAGGGCGCCAAGCCCGGCGAGGGCGGCCAGTTGCCCGGGAAGAAAGTGTCCGAGTACATCGCCGAACTCCGCTACTCGACTCCGGGGGTCGAGCTGATCTCGCCGCCGCCACACCACGACATCTATTCAATCGAGGATCTGGCGCAGCTGATCCACGACCTGAAGAACAGCAACTCGGCGGCCTCGATCAGCGTCAAGTTGGTGTCCGAGGTCGGCGTCGGCACCGTTGCCGCCGGCGTGGCCAAGGCCAAGGCCGACCATGTCACCATCTCGGGCCATGACGGCGGCACCGGCGCCAGCCCATGGTCGTCGATCAAGCACGCCGGTACGCCGTGGGAACTCGGCCTCGCCGAAACCCAGCAGACCCTGGTCCTGAACCGTCTGCGCAGCCGCATTGCGGTGCAGGCCGACGGCCAGCTGAAAACCGGCCGCGACGTGGTGGTCGGCGCGCTGCTCGGTGCCGACGAGTTCGGCTTCGCCACTGCACCGCTGGTGGTGCAGGGCTGCATCATGATGCGCAAGTGCCATCTCAACACCTGCCCGGTCGGCGTGGCCACCCAGGATCCGGTGCTGCGCAGGAAGTTCTCGGGCAAACCCGAACATGTCATCAACTACTTTTTCTTTGTCGCCGAGGAAATCCGCCAGCTGATGGCGCAGCTTGGCATCCGCAGATTCGATGACCTCATCGGCCGGGCCGACCTGCTCGACACGCGCAAGGGCATCGAGCACTGGAAGGCGCGCGGTCTCGACTTCAGCCGCATCTTCCACCGGCCGCAGGTCGGCCCGGAAGTCGCGCGCCGCCATCTCGAGAGCCAGGACCACGGCCTCGACAAGGCGCTCGACCACCGCCTGATCGAACTGGCCAGGCCGGCGCTGGAACGCGGCGAGAAGGTCAGCATCGACATGCCGATCCGCAACATCAACCGCACTGTCGGCACCATGCTCTCGGGCGAGGTGGCCAAGCGCTATGGCCATGAAGGCCTGCCCGACGACACCATCCGCGTCACCTTTGCCGGTTCCGCCGGACAGAGCCTGGGTGCTTTCCTGTCGCGCGGCATCACCATCAACCTGATCGGCGATACCAACGACTATTCGGGCAAGGGCCTTTCCGGCGGCCGCATTACGGTGCAACCCTCACCGAAATTCCGCGGCGATGCAGGTCAAAACATCATCACCGGCAACGCCGTGCTCTATGGCGCCATTGCCGGCGAAGCCTACTTCCGCGGCGTGGCCGGCGAGCGTTTTGCCGTGCGCAATTCGGGCGCCCACACCGTGGTTGAAGGCACTGGTGACCACGGCTGCGAATACATGACCGGCGGCACCGTCATCGTGCTCGGCCGCACCGGCCGCAATTTTGCCGCCGGTATGTCCGGCGGCATCGCCTACGTCTACGACGAGGACGGCAGCTTCCGCGCCTACTGCAACACCTCGATGGTGCAGCTCGAGCCGCTGCTGACCGAAGCCGAGCAGGAAGCCAAGGTTTCACGCGACGTCTGGCACATGGGCAAGGCCGATGAAGTGGTTGCAAAACGCTTCATCGAGGACCACGCCCGCCTCACCGGCAGCACGCGCGCGCAGCAGATCATCGCCGACTGGGCCAATGCCCGCGGCAAATTCGTCAAGGTGTTCCCGAATGAATACCGCCGGGCACTGGGCGAGCTCGCGGCCAAGGGCCGCAAGATCGCGGCCTGATCCCGGGCCGATGCAACTGGACTGATTGAGGACGCAAGCGATGGGCAAAGTCACCGGATTCATGGAATTCACCAGGCTCAGCGAAGCCGCCGAACAGCCTCAGGAACGGCTCAAGCACTGGCGCGAATTCGTCGGCCACCTCAGCGACAAGGAAGCGGGCACCCAGGGGGCGCGCTGCATGGATTGCGGCACGCCTTTCTGCATGAGCGGCTGCCCGATCAACAACATCATTCCGGACTGGAATGACCTGGTTTACCGCCAGGACTGGCAGCAGGCGATCGAGACGCTGCATTCCACCAACAACTTCCCCGAATTCACCGGTCGTGTGTGTCCCGCCCCATGCGAAGCGGCGTGCACGCTGAACATCAACAACGATCCGGTCGGAATCAAGTCGATCGAACATGCGATCATCGACAAGGCTTGGGAATCCGGCTGGGTGAAGCCGCTACCCGCAGCGGCCAGGACCGGCCGGCGCGTGGCGGTGATCGGCTCGGGCCCGGCGGGCATGTCGTGCGCGCAACAACTTGCGCGCGCCGGGCATGATGTCGTGGTGTTCGAGAAAGCCGATCGTATCGGCGGACTGCTGCGTTACGGCATCCCCGATTTCAAGATGGAAAAGCACCTGATCGACCGCCGCGTCGAGCAGATGCGGGTCGAGGGTGTCGAGTTCCGCACCGGCCAGAACATCGGCAAGGACATCGCAATGCAGAAGCTGGTGGATGAATTCGACGCAGTGGTGATGGCCGGCGGCGCAGAACAGCCGCGCGACCTGCCGGTACCGGGTCGCGAGCTCGCAGGCGTGCACTTCGCAATGGAATTCCTGCCGCAGCAGAACAAAGTGGTGGCTGGTGACGCGGTGGCCAAGCAGATCAAGGCCACCGGCAAGCATGTCATCGTCATCGGTGGTGGCGACACCGGCTCCGACTGCGTCGGCACCTCCAATCGCCATGGCGCTGTCTCGGTCACCCAGTTCGAGCTGCTGCCGCAGCCTCCGGCTGTGGAAAACAAGCCCATGGTCTGGCCCTATTGGCCGGTCAAGCTGCGCACTTCCAGCTCGCATGAAGAGGGTTGCAAGCGTGACTGGGCGGTTGCCACCAAGCGCTTCGAAGGCAAAGACGGCAGGGTCGAGAAACTGGTCGCCGCACGGCTGGAGTGGAAGGATGGCCAGATGAAGGAAATTCCGGGCTCGGAATTCACCCTGAAGGCCGACCTGGTCCTGCTCGCGATGGGTTTCACCGGCCCGATGCCGGCTGGATTGCTCGAACAAGCCAAGGTCGACAGGGATGGCCGCGGCAACGTCAAGGCAGACACCGAGAGTTACCGCACCTCGGCGGCCAAGGTCTTCGCTGCCGGCGACATGCGCCGCGGCCAGTCGCTGGTGGTGTGGGCGATCCGAGAAGGCCGCCAGTGCGCGCGCGCGGTAGATGAATTCCTGATGGGATCGAGCGAGCTGCCGCGCTAAATGGCAGCACTGATCAACGACACCTTTCTGCGCGCGCTGCGGCGCGAGCCGGTGCCCTACACCCCCGTCTGGATCATGCGCCAGGCGGGGCGTTACCTGCCCGAGTACAACGCCACGCGCAAACGTGCCGGCAGCTTCCTCGGTCTTGCCAAGAATCCTGACTACGCCACCGAAGTCACGCTGCAGCCGCTGGCACGGTTTCCGCTGGATGCCGCCATCCTGTTCTCGGACATCCTGACCGTACCCGATGCGATGGGCCTCGGCCTCTATTTCGCTGAGGGCGAGGGCCCTAAATTCGAACGGCCGCTGCGCGATGAGGCGGCGATCCGTTCGCTGCGCGTGCCGGAGCCGCGCGAGTCCCTGGCCTACGTGCTCGACGCGGTGAAACAGATCCGCGGCGCGCTCGCCGGCAAGGTGCCGCTGATCGGCTTTTCCGGCAGTCCGTACACGCTGGCCTGCTACATGGTCGAAGGCGGCGGCAGCGACGACTTCCGCCAGATCAAGACGCTGCTCTACTCGCGCCCCGAACTGCTGCACCACCTGCTCGACATCAATGCGCAGGCAGTAACCGCGTATCTGAACGCGCAGATCGAAGCCGGTGCGCAGGCGGTGATGATTTTCGATACCTGGGGCGGCTCGCTGCCTGACGCGGCTTACCGCGAGTTCTCGCTCGCCTACATGCAGCGCGTGGTCGCCGGCCTGCATGCCCGGTGGCAGGGCGAGGCGGTGCCCAGCATCGTCTTCACCAAGGGCGGCGGACTTTGGCTGGAAGCCATCGCCGCCATCGGCAGCACCGCCGTCGGCCTCGACTGGACGGTGGACATCGGGGAAGCCCGCAGCCGCATCGGCGAACGCGTTGCGCTGCAGGGCAACCTCGATCCGATGGTGCTGTTCAGCCCGCCCCCGGCCATCGCCGGCCAGGTCGCCCGCGTCCTCGATGCCTACGGCCATGGCAGCGGACATGTCTTCAACCTCGGTCACGGCGTTTCGCAGTTCACCCCGCCGGAGCATGTTGCGGCGCTGGTCGAGGCCGTGCACAGCCTCAGCCGGCGCCATCATTAAGCACTGTCTCTGCAGCACGACAAAAATCTTATGCACAGCAGGCACTTAGTCGCGGGTGCCGGATTGCCTTGTTCATCCTGATTGGCTGGCCATCATAACCCGTTGATTTAAAGTCACTTTTTCGGGGCTTGCCCCGGCCTGCTTTTGCCAGGGCTTGAACCGCCAACCGTGACAGGAATCATGGGTTCATCAACAATCTTGTCCACAGCACCTGAAGTGAAAAAACAATGACTGGCAATGGACGTGCGGCAGTTTCCGAGAAAGCCGATCCACTTTCACCGCCAACTCAACTGTCGTCGTGAATCCACTGATCCGCGTCGCGCTCGACGTTCCGCTGCCGCAACTCTTCGATTACCGCTGCGCTGATGCGGCAGCGGTGGTCGGCGCGAGAGTGCTGGTGCCTTTCGGGCGGCGCCGGATGATCGGCGTGGTGGTCGAACGCCCCGGGAAGAGCGATGTTACCGAAGACCGGCTGAAGGCGGTACAGCGCGTCCTCGACCGCAAACCCCTGCTTGACCACGACACGCTTCGCCTGCTGCGCTTCGCCGCCGACTACTATGCTTATCCACTGGGCGCGGTGGTAATGACCGCGCTGCCTGCGGCGCTGCGTCGCGTCCTCAAGCGCGATGGAATGCCGGGCGGCTGGACACTGAGCCCGGCAGGGCGGTCCTTGACCGCCACACTGTTGCCGGCGCGGGCGCGTACACAGCAACTTCTGCTTGAAAAGCTGCAGGCCTCAACCCCGCTGCCCCATGCCGAAGCCGCCGCGACACCGGCCCTGCGCAAGGCGCTGCACGCATTCCGTGCAGCCGGCTGGGTCGTCGAATCCGAACTCGACCCGGCCACGGCTGCCGAAACCGCAATGCCCAAGGTCGACGTGGGCGCCGCGGCGCCCGCGCTCAATACGGAGCAGGCCGCCGCCGTCGGCGCCACCGTCGCCGCCTTCGGTCGCTTCCAGCCACTGCTGCTGCGCGGACTCACCGGCAGCGGGAAGACCGAGGTCTATCTGCACGCCGCAGCGGCGGCGCTGCAGCAGGGCCTACAGGTACTGGTGCTGGTGCCCGAAATCGCGCTGACGCCGCAGTTCGAAATGCTGGTGCGAGCCCGTTTTCCCGGCGTCGGACTGGCCACGCTGCACAGTAACCTTGCCGAAGGCGAACGTGTGCAGCGCTGGCAGGACGCACGTGAGGGCCGTGCGCGTATCGTGCTCGGCACCCGGCTCTCCGTATTCGTGCCGCTGCCGCAGCTGGGCCTGATCGTGGTGGATGAAGAGCACGACAGCTCCTTCAAGCAGGGCGAGGGTTTCCGCTACTCCGCGCGTGACCTCGCCGTGGTCCGCGCCAGCCAGCGCGGCATCCCGGTGCTGCTCGGTTCGGCAACACCTTCGCTGGAGAGCTGGCGCAACGCGACCGAAGGCCGCTATCGCCTGCTCGAGCTTCGTCAGCGCATCCACGCCGCACCACCGTATATTGACTGCATCGACCTGCGGCAGCACAAAACCGAGGACGGACTGTCGCCACCACTGCTCAAGGCTTTACGTGACCGGCTGGCCGCCGGCGAACAAAGCCTGGTCTTCATCAACCGCCGCGGCTACGCCCCGGTGCTGATCTGCGACAGCTGCGGCTGGCTATCGGACTGCCCGCGCTGTTCGGCAAGGCTGGTGTTGCACCAGCGCGAACGCCGCCTGCGCTGCCACCACTGCGGACACGAACGCGCGGTGCCAACCGCCTGCCCGGACTGCGGCGATGCCGACCTCGCGCCCCTGGGCCAGGGCACGCAACGGGTGGAAACCGCGCTGATACAGCATTTTCCGAAGGCGCGCATCCTGCGCATCGACCGCGACTCGACGCACGCGAAACAGGCCTGGTCCGACATGCGCGACCGCATCCGCAAACGCGATATCGACATCCTGGTTGGCACCCAGATTCTTGCCAAGGGCCACGATTTTCCGCACCTGAACCTGGTGGGCATCCTGAATGCCGACAGCATGCTTTACAGCTGCGACTTCCGTGCAGCCGAGCGGCTCTACGCCCTGCTCACCCAGGTTGCCGGCCGCGCCGGCCGCGGCACGACACGGGGCCAGGTGCTGGTGCAGACCCAGTTCCCGGACCACCCCCTATACCAGGCAATGCAGGCCCAGGATTTCGCCGCGTACGCACAAGCCCAGCTTGAGGAACGGCGCAGCGCGGGATTTCCGCCCTATGTGCATCAGGCCCTGCTGCGCGCGGAAGCGCCGAAGCTCGACACCGCACTCGACTTCCTGGCTGCAGCTGCCCGTGCAGCCGCGCCTCATGCCGACGGCATCACCGTCTATGATCCGGTGCCCGCCGGCATGATGCGCCGCGCCGGCCGTGAGCGCGCGCAACTGCTGGTGCAATGCGCATCGCGCGCGCGCCTGCGCGAATTCCTCGGCCACTGGCGCCAGGCGCTGGCCGCCCGCAGCAGCCGGGCACGCTGGTCGCTGGATGTGGATCCACTGGATTTCTGAGTAAAAACAGCAGTTTGGTCGTGATAAACTGCGGCCCCTTGCGGCTGCAGCCTTGTCGCCCGCCTCCATTCCGGCCGTGCGCAAAGCAGGCCCACCTTACAAGCCATCCACATGACCACCCCGCCTGCCGACGCCCGCAGCCTGCTCGCCGGCCTGATTGAGCAAGCCATCGCCGGCATCGTGCCGGCCGGCGCCACCGCCAGCATCCAGCTCGAACGCCCGAAGCAGGCCCAGCACGGCGATTTCGCCTGCAATATCGCGATGCAGCTGGCAAAACCGCTGCGCAACAATCCGCGCGCGATTGCACAGCAGATCATCGCCGCGCTGCCGGTCTCGCCCGATCTCGAAAAGGCCGAGATTGCCGGCGCCGGTTTCATCAACCTGTTCCTCACAAATAGCTACAAGCAGCGCGTGGTGTCGCGCGTGCTCGCCGCCGGCGAAGCCTACGGCTGCGGCAGCCTCGGTGCCGGCCGGCGCATCCAGGTCGAGTTCGTCTCCGCCAATCCCACCGGCCCGCTGCATGTCGGCCATGGCCGGGGTGCCGCCTACGGCGCCAGCCTTGCCGCGATCCTCGCCGCCGCCGGCTTCGACGTGCAGCGCGAGTTCTATGTCAACGATGCCGGGCGCCAGATGGATATCCTGATGGTCTCGGTCTGGATGCGCTACCTGGAAGCGGCGGAGATTGCCGTCAGCTTTCCACCCAACGGCTACCAGGGCGAATACGTGCGCCAGCGCGCCGCCGAACTGCGCGCGGCAGCAGGCACTTCGCTTGAACGCGAAGCCGCTACGGTCGAGCGCGATCTGCCACAGGCGCAGGGGGATGAAAGCGATGCCGAGCTTGAGACCCTGCACGAAAACCGCATGGACGGGCTGATCGTCAACATGAAAGCGCTGCTCGGCAGCGCATTCCAGGATGCCTATGCCCGGGTGCTCGAACGGCAGCTCGACGAATGCCGGGATGTGCTTGAGCGCTTCGGCGTCACGTTCGACCGCTGGTTTTCGGAGCAGTCGTTGTACTCGGACGGCAAGGTCGCCGCGACGCTGGACCGCCTGCAGGCTGCGGGCCACCTCTACAAAAAGGATGGCGCGCTCTGGTTCCGCAGCACCGATTTCGGCGATGACAAGGACCGCGTCGTCCGTCGCGACAACGGCCTCTACACCTATTTCGCCTCCGACATCGCCTATCACGCGGACAAGCTCGACCGCGGCTTCACAGAGATCATCGACGTCTGGGGCGCGGACCACCACGGCTACATCCCGCGTGTGAAGGCTGCGATCAC
This sequence comes from Betaproteobacteria bacterium, assembly GCA_021300125.1. Classification (GTDB taxonomy): domain Bacteria; phylum Pseudomonadota; class Gammaproteobacteria; order Burkholderiales; family SG8-41. The sequence continues at coordinate 10,570 of JAJTHX010000196.1, forward strand.
GGCGCTGGGCGGGGACGCGGCAAAGCTGACCGTGCCGCTGATCCAGCTCGTTGCGCTGTTCCGCAACGGCGAACCGGTGCGCATGGGCAAGCGCAGCGGCAACTTCGTCACGCTGGAGGAGCTCTATGGCGACGTCGGCGTCGATGCCGCCCGCTTTTTCTATGTGCTGCGCAAGAGTGACCAGCACTTCGATTTTGACCTCGACCTTGCCAAGTCGCAAAGCAACGACAATCCGGTCTACTACATCCAGTATGCCCATGCGCGGGTGTGCAGCGTGCTCGCCCAGTGGGGCGGTGATGCCGCCTCGCTGCGCATGGCTGACCCCACGCCGCTGCAGTCGGCACATGAGGCGGTGCTGCTCAAGCGGCTGATGGAGTATCCGGAAGTGATCGAAGGTGCAGCTCGCGACCTCGCGCCGCACAACCTCGCGTTTTTCCTGAAGGAATTCGCGGGCGAATTCCACAGCTACTACAACGCCGAGCGTTTCCTGCTCGAGGACGAGCCGCTCACCCGCGCGCGGCTGGCGCTGGCTCTGGCCGTGCGCCAGGTGCTGAAGAACGGCCTTGCCCTGCTGGGTGTGGGCGCACCGGAAAAAATGTAAGATGGCCACCGTGGGCAGAGACTACAAAAATCACGATCGCAAGCCGGCCGCACGCGGCGGCAGCTCGATGTTCATCGGCATCCTGATCGGCCTGGTACTCGGGCTCGCGATCGCCCTCGGCGTGGCCTGGTACATCTACAAGGCACCGAGCCCGTTCCAGCAAAAGGAAAAACCGGTCGCCGGCAAGGCGGATGCCGCCAAGGTGGGCGAGGACAAGGCTGCGGACAAGTCCGATAAATCGGACAAGGCCGCCGACAGCAAGCCGCGCTTCGATTTCTACAAGATCCTGCCCGGGGTCGAGGAACCGGCAACCGACCAGCAGTTGCGTGATGCCAAAGGCGGCACGGCCTCCAAGGAATCGTTTTACCTGCAGGCCGGCGCCTTCCAGAGCGCACCCGATGCGGACAACCTGAAGGCGCGCCTGGCGCTGCTCGGGGTCCAGGCCTCGATCCAGACCACGACGCTGCCGGAGCGCGGCGTCTGGCACCGCGTGCGCCTCGGACCGTACACCGGCGTCGAGGAACTCAACCGCGCGCGCGAAACTCTGAAGAACAACGGCATCGAGACCACGCTGATCAAGGTCCGTGATGCCGACAAATAAGTCCGACAATTAAACCGTTCGGAGAATTACCCATGCGATTCACCGCACTCATCGGCCGGCTGCTGCTCGCCACCGGCCTCGCCTTCGGCCTGGTGACAGCCGCCCAGGCCCAGCTCACGCCCGGCAAGGACTATGTTCTGGTCAAGCCGCCGCAGCCTACGGACAGCGGCAACAAGATCGAAGTGCTGGAATTCTTCTGGTACGGCTGCCCTCACTGCGCCAACCTGCAGCCCTTCCTCGAAGGCTGGCTCAAGCGCAAGCCCGCCGACGTCGAGTTCAAGCACATGCCGGCGGTGTTCCAGGACTCCTGGGTGCCGCTGACCCGCGCCTATTACACGCTGGAGGCGATGGGGCTGACCGACAAGCTGCACCAGGAACTGTTCAACGCCATCCACAAACAGAAAGCCAACCTGCGCGACGCCAACGCGATCATCGACTGGGCTGCGGGCAAGGGCGTGGACCGCAAGCGCTTCAGTGACACCTACAATTCCTTCGGCATCAACGGGCGCCTGCAGCGCTCGATCGACCTCACCCGCAAGTACGACATTCCCGGCACGCCGGCCATCGCGGTCGACGGCAAGTTCATCACCGCGCCGTCGATGGTGCTCAAGGGCGACCGCGTCATTGACTACGACCGCTTTTTCCAGGTGGTCGACGCGCTGATTGCCGAGGCGCGCAAGAGCAGGGGCAAGTAGGTCCGTGTTCCGCGCGCTGGCGCTGGCGCTGCTCCTGCTGTCAGCCGCCGGACTCGCGGCAGCCCAGCAGAATACGCCCTACATCGTGCGGGCGGATATCGATTACCGGGTCATTTCACCCCAGCCGACGGATCCCAAGGGGCCGATCGAGGTCATCGATTTTTTCTGGTACGGCTGCCCCTACTGCTACCGCCTGCAGCCGGCGCTGGAGCGCTGGATCCGCGCCAAACCGGCCGATGTCACCGTGCGGCGCATTCCGGTGATCCTGCGCGAGAGCTGGGCACCGCATGCCCGCATCTACTACACCCTCGAGGCGCTGGGCGAAGTCGAGCGCCTGCACCAGCAGGTTTATCAGGGCTATCACGTCGAAGAACTGTTCATGAGCCGCCCCGAGGTGATGTCGGACTGGGCGGTACACCACGGCATTGCACGCGAGCGCTGGGACGCGGCCTATCACTCGCCGGAAGTGGCGCGCCGGGTGGAGGAAGCGGCGAGGCTCACCCGCGCCTACGGCGTTACCGGCACGCCATCGCTGGTGGTGGACGGTCGCTACCTGACTTCGGGCAACATGGCCGAAACCCTCGACGGCATGATCCCGATCCTCAACGGACTGGTCGCGCGGGTGCGGGCGATCCGCTGAAGGACGCATCGCATTGATGGACATCGGACAGCGCCAGACCGTCGTCATCACCGGTGCCTCGGGCGGCCTCGGCGCTGCGCTGGCGCGGTACTATGCCGCAGAGGGCGCCGCGGTCGGACTCATCGCACGGCGCAGCACCGAACTGCAGGCACTGGCCGCGGAACATCCCGCCCAATACCGGCTGCAATCCGCGGATGTGCGCGACTCGGCGACACTGCGCGCCGCAGCCGACGCACTGGTCGCGGCACAGGGCCTGCCCGACATCGTCATCGCCAATGCCGGCGTCAGCATCGGCACGCTGACCGAAGCGCCCGAGGATGAACAGGCCTTCCGCGACGTGTTCGAGATCAACGTCATCGGCATGATGAACACCTTCCAGCCCTATGTCGCCGCGATGCGCCAGCGCGGGCGCGGCGTGCTGGTGGGCATCGCCAGCGTTGCCGGCTATCGCGGACTGCCGGGCTCGGGTGCCTATTCGGCCTCCAAGGCTGCGGCGATCAGCTATCTCGAAAGCCTGCGCGTGGAGCTGCGCGGCAGCGGCGTCCACGTGATCACGATCTGCCCTGGCTACATCGTTACCGCGATGACGGCGAAAAATCCCTACCGCATGCCCTTCATCATGAGTGCCGACACCGCGGCAGCAAAGATCGCCACCATCATCGCGCGGCGCAAGCCCTATGCGGTGATTCCCTGGCAGATGGCGGTGGTGGCGCGGCTGATGCATGTGCTGCCGCGCTGGATCTACGATCCGCTGGCGGCGAAATCCGGCCGCAAGCCGCGGCGCGGGCAATAACCGCTTACTCGACAGTGACCGACTTCGCCAGATTGCGCGGCTTGTCGACGTCGGTGCCGCGGTGCAGGGCCGTGTGGTAGGCCAGCAGCTGCAGCGGCACGGTGTGCAGGATCGGTGACAGCAGGCCGGCGTGGTCGGCGAGCTGGATCACATGCACGCCATCGCCGGCCTCGATCTTGGTGTCCTGGTCCGCCAGCACGTACAGCTCGCCGCCGCGGGCTTTGACTTCCTGCAGATTGGATTTGAGCTTTTCCAGCAGCGCGTCCTTCGGCGCCACCGCGACCACCGGCATGTTGCGGTCCACCAGCGCCAGCGGGCCGTGCTTGAGCTCACCCGCGGCATAGGCTTCGGCGTGGATGTAGGTAATTTCTTTCAGCTTCAGCGCGCCTTCCATCGCGATCGGGTAATGGATGCCACGGCCGAGGAAGAGCATGTGTTCCTTGTCCGCGAAGCGTTTCGCCCAATGCGCGATGGCCGGTTCGACCTGCAGCACATGTGTCAGCGCAGCCGGCAGGTGGCGCAGGGCCGTCAGCAGCTCGCGTTCCTGCGACTCATCGAGGCGGCCGCGCTGCTTGGCCACTGCCATGGTCAGCAGCACCAGCGCGGCGAGCTGGGTGGTGAAGGCCTTGGTCGAGGCCACACCGATTTCGGGGCCGGCGCGGGTCAGGAAACGGAGGTCGGAAGCACGCACCAGCGCTGACTCCGGCACATTGCAGATCGACAGGCTGTAGCGATGCCCGCGCGACTTTGCGTACTGCAGTGCCGCCAGCGTATCTGCGGTTTCGCCGGATTGGGAGATGGTGACGACCAGTGCATCGGGGTCGTTGTAGGGTTCGCGGTAGCGGTATTCGCTGGCGATCTCGACGACGCAGGGCAGTCCGGCCAGCGCCTCGATCCAGTACCGCGCGACCATGCCGGCATGGTAGCTGGTGCCGCAGGCAAGTATCACTATGCCATTGATTTTATTGAATATTTTATCCGCACCCGCACCGAACAACTGGGGCGAGATGGCGCTGGCATTGGTCACCATCTCCAGCGTGTTGGCGACTGCCATCGGCTGCTCGAAGATTTCCTTCTGCATGTAGTGCCTGTACGGGCCCAGCTCCACCGCTTCAGCCGTGAGCTGCGAACGCTGCTCGGCGCGGATCACCGCATTGCCGGCGGCGTCGACGATGCGAATGCGTTCGCGCGACAGTTCGGCGCAGTCGCCTTCCTCAAGATAAACGATGCGCGGGGTCACCTGCACCAGCGCCGAGGCATCAGAGGCGGCATAGTTGGCGCCATCGCCCAGGCCCAGCAGCAGGGGTGCGCCCATTCGCGCAACCACAATGTGCTCGGGATCGGCTTCGTCAATCACCGCAATCGCATAGGCTCCGACCAGTTCGCGCAGGGTCTTCTGCACCGCCTTGAACAGGGTGGCTGACGACTTGCGGTGTTCGTGCACGAGGTGTGCGATGACTTCGGTATCGGTATCGGACAGGAAAACATAGCCCGCCGCATGCAGCCGGGCGCGGATCTCGTCGTGATTCTCGATGATGCCGTTGTGCACCACCGAGATTGCGCCTGACACATGCGGATGGGCGTTGCGCTCGGAAGGCACGCCGTGGGTAGCCCAGCGCGTGTGGGCAATGCCGAGTGGCCCGCCAACCCTGGCGGTCTGTGCCATGCGCTCGAGTTCGGCAACGCGGCCAGTGCTGCGCAGCCGTTTCAGCGTACCGTCATTGATGGCGATGCCGGCTGAATCATAACCGCGGTATTCAAGGCGCTTGAGTCCCTCGATCAGTATGGGCACGACATCGCGCTGGGCGATGGCGCCGACGATGCCGCACATGATTCAGTCGCTCCGGTTCAAGGTGTTTTCGGCGCCTTGCGCGGCCGTTGCCAGTCTGCGCGGTGTTGCTGGCTTTTGGGATTGAGCACCAGCCCCCCCGGCAGCGTGTCCTGCCACACTGTCGTCCCGGCACCGATCGTCGCACCCCGCGCCACACGCACCGGCGCCACCAGCTGCACATCGGATCCGATGTGCACCTCGTCCTCGATCACCGTGCGGTGCTTGTTGGCGCCGTCGTAGTTGCAGGTGATGGTGCCGGCGCCAATGTTGACGTTGCGACCGACGGTGGAATCGCCGACATAGGCAAGATGGTTGGCCTTGGAGCCCTCACCCAGCTCGCTGGCCTTGACCTCGACGAAATTGCCGATGTGCACTTCGGCGGCCAGTTGCGTGCCTGGCCGGATGCGTGCGTAGGGTCCAATGCGGCAGCCTGCGCCGATGCGCGCGCCGTCGAGATGGCAGAAAGGTTCGATGCGGGTGCCGGGTCCGACGGCAACGTCCTTCAGCACGCAGTTCGCCCCGATGCTGACGCCATCGGCCAGTTCCACCGCGCCCTCGAATACGCAGTTGACATCAATGGCGACGTCGCGGCCGCAACCCAGAGTGCCGCGCTGGTCGAAACGCGCCGGATCCGCCAGCGTCACGCCGGCTTCGAGCAGGCGCGCAGCCTGGCGTTTCTGGTACAGGCGCTCGAGCTGCGCCAGCTGCACACGGCTGTTGACGCCCTCGGTCTCGCCCGCATCTGCCGCCACGACGCCGGTGACCGCTACGCGGTCCTTCACTGCCAGCGCCACGACGTCGGTCAGGTAATACTCATTCTGGGCATTGCGGTTGCGCAGTTTGGGCAGCCACTGTTTCAGCTTCGCGGTGGGCAGCACCATGATGCCGGTGTTGATTTCGCGGATTTTGCGCTGCGCCGCGGTGGCATCCTTCTGCTCGACGATGCCGGTGACGCGCTTGGCCCTGTTGCGCAGGATGCGCCCGTAGCCGGACGGATCCTCCAGTTCAGTGGTCAGAATCGCGAGGCCATTGCCGGCCGCTTTGAGCAGCGCGCGCAGCGTGTCGGCACGCACCAGCGGCACATCGCCATACAGCACCAGGGTCAGCGGTGCCGGGGTCAGCTGCGGCAAGGCCTGCTGTACCGCGTGTCCGGTGCCCAGCTGGGGCTCCTGCAGCGCGTAGACGAGATCGTCCCCGCTCAGTGCCGCACGCACCTGCTCACCGCCGTGGCCATGCACGACACAGATGCGTTCGGCCGAGAGTTCGCGCGCGGTGGCAATGACATGGGCAATCAGCGGCCTGCCGGCGAGAGCGTGCAGGACCTTGGGCAAATCGGAATTCATCCGCTTGCCCTTGCCCGCGGCAAGGATGACGACCTGAAAGCGCATCGTGAAATTATCGCATGAAGGCCCACGGCAGCCGGATCACGCTGGCGGGCCCGGCAACAAAAAAGGGCGGCCGCGGCCGCCCTTTTTGCAGGATCTGCTGCGGGCTCAGCGCTTGCCGCGGAGTTTGCGAATCGCCGCAAGCTGGGCCGCGAGCATCGCCAGCTCGGCCTCGACCGTGGCGACTTCCTGCTTGCCCTGGGCGTTCTTGCGTGACTCTTCGGCGGCTTTCAGCGCCTCGCTGGCCTTGGCCTCGTCCAGGTCGGCGCCGCGGATCGCGGTATCGGCGAGCACGGTGACCACCCTGGGCTGCACTTCCAGCACGCCGCCGGCGACGAAGATGAATTCCTCGGCACCGCCGCCCGCGGGCTTGATGCGCACTTCGCCGGGCTTGATGCGGGTGATCAGCGGTGTGTGGCGGGGATAGATGCCGAGCTCGCCGGTTTCGCCGGGCAGCACGACGAACTCCGCCTCGCCGGAATAGATCTGCTCTTCCGCGCTGACGACGTCGACATGCAGGGTTTGTGCGGCTTCAGCCATGAAAGATGTCCTTGCCCGTTGATCTGCCGTTTACTGCAGGGCTCATTGCAGGGTTTTGGCCTTTTCGAAGGCTTCCTCGATTGCGCCGACCATGTAGAAGGCCTGCTCGGGCAGCGCGTCGCATTCGCCGTTGACGATCATCTTGAAGCCCTTGATGGTGTCCTTCAGCGACACGTACTTGCCGGGCGAGCCGGTGAACACTTCCGCCACCGTGAACGGCTGGGACAGGAAACGCTGGATTTTCCGCGCGCGGGATACCGCCAGCTTGTCCTCCGGCGAGAGTTCGTCCATGCCCAGAATCGCGATGATGTCGCGCAGTTCCTTGTAGCGCTGCAGCGTGGCCTGCACCTGGCGGGCCACCGAATAGTGTTCCTCGCCGACGATGTGCGGATCGAGCTGGCGGCTGGTCGAATCCAGCGGGTCCACCGCGGGGTAGATGCCCAGCGAGGCGATGTCGCGCGAGAGCACGACGGTGGAGTCGAGGTGGCCGAAGGTGGTCGCGGGCGAGGGGTCGGTCAGGTCGTCGGCCGGCACGTAAACGGCCTGGATCGAGGTGATCGAGCCGGTCTTGGTCGAAGTGATGCGCTCCTGCAGGCGGCCCATTTCCTCGGCCAGCGTCGGCTGGTAACCCACCGCCGACGGCATCCGGCCGAGCAGCGCCGAAACTTCGGTGCCGGCG